>NZ_CP111053.1 GCF_026250525.1 Chondrinema litorale | reverse complement strand
TAGGACTTACGCAATATTAAATTTCTCTAGCAAAAATGCTCAAGATTTGAGAGATTGTTTTTTTTAATACTAATTTATATGGATAAATCTCTGTACATATCATATCTTCTCCATACTCACGGGAATTATAACTGTACCCACATGGCAGCCCATTCTATGGATGTCAGTCATGACCAAGTCACACGTTTTCTAGCCCATTCTAAATTTACCTCTTCCGACCTGTGGGATATTGTCAAGGGCCATCTCCAAGATAGCCCAGACTCATTTATCCTTGTCGATGACAGTGTTCAGGCAAAGAGGTATTCCCGGTATATAGAATTGGCCAAAAGGCAGTACTCAGGCAATGAGCATGGCCTAGTCAATGGGATCAATCTGGTAAACATGGTACACAGCAATGGCATTGATGGGGATTACTATCCTATCGATTACCGAATCTACCACCCAGAAACGGATAAGAAGACCAAGAATGACCATTTCCAGGAGATGTTCACCCGAATGACCATGCGTAAAGACCTGAAAGCCAAAAAGATACTTTTTGACAGCTGGTATGCTTCCATGGACAACCTTAAGCTTGTGCACAGAAGCGGCTGGACATTCTTCACTACCCTGAAGAGCAACCGCCAAGTCAGCCTATCCAGAGACACAGGGATGCAGGCTGTGGGCACAGTCGAGCTTTCCGGTAGGCAACTGCTGGAAGGCGTACAGGTCAAACTCAAAAAATACCCTTACCCCGTCAAATTATTCAAGATAGTCTCCCTAAACGGGGACATTGAATGGGTGATCACAAATGATCTATCGGACAGGATGAATGTATTTGAGGCCGAAAACGAATCCCAGATCAGATGGCAGATTGAGCAGTTCCACAGGGAATACAAACAGCTTACAGGCTCTGAGAAGTGCCAATGCCGAAAGGCAATCTCCCAGAGGAACCATCTAGCTTGCTGCTACCAGGCTTGGATAGGGCTGAAACTCCTTGCAAAACAGTTGAAAACAACACTCTATCAAATCAAAGAACTTCCGATTAGCAACTATCTTAAACAGATTCTTGCTAATCCTATTATCATTTTAACTTAAATGCGTAAGTCCTATATAAAAAACTTATTTTTCTGTTTAAAATATAATACTTCTTCGGCCTTCAATAAAAATGACTGACAATGACCTTCAGTTGACCAGTACAACATCAATAACTAAATACACTTAATACAGGAATTGGAGGAAGAAGACAAGCAAAGCATATTTGAACTGATGAAGGTTGAAGGGATACCCATTCGACCAGATAGATTATTTTTCTTGGGTTAAGAATCATAGAAGCTATAGTTAATTTCAATCACTAGAAAATACAAATTTGAAGGTTACACAAACTTCATTGAGTTCTTTTTTCTTATCATCAGAAAGTAAATTATATGTTGTATGATAAAGCTTGAAAGTTTTTTCTTCTAATAATTGCTCTTGGTACTCATTGGTCTTTTTTTCGAGACTCTTTATTAAATCGATTGAAGAATTTTTATTTATAACAATATAGATTTCACCTGTCAAAAATTCTTTATATGTATTTAAATTTTGATGTAAATGATCAAGTCTTGAATAGGTGTATCTATCACCATTTATAATATATATACTATCATGACTTACTTCCAGCTTAAAATCAACTCCTTCACTACGTTTGCTTGAAATACCTAATCCGTTTGGGGATGGTTGTTCATAAGTAATATTTTCTTTTGCTTCTTTCTTGTTACAAGAGGAGATAATGTAAGCGAAAAGTAAAATAAATGACGTAAAAAAAATATATCTCATAATTAATTTCTAGGATTGGGTTTGGCTAGGTTCTGGTCATGGAATAAGATAGGTTGATATGATCTAGTCGAAGGGAGACCCGTTCGACCAGTTGGAGGCAAGACACTATGGATCAGTGGGGTTATACCTCAACACCCTAATCTTCTACTTTATAAAAATCATAATCTAGGTTATCTAGGCTCAAGGCATCACCTGTCCAATGATATCGAATCACTCTTGTTACATCATTCTTAATGTTAGTAGAAGTCTTAAATGCAAAGTCCCGTAGTATAACATAACAAACATGTCTTCTTTTTTCTATTGTTAATTTCTCTTTATTGGTGTACTCTACAGTATCATTTTTATAATAGTGTAAATAGGTACTATCCGGATAAATCTCAATATACTCAATACCTACTATCTTCTTTTTCTGTTCGTACCTTCCTACAAGCTCCTCAATTGTTATCCCAGTACAGAAATTGAAATAATTGCACCCTGTTAGCAAAAAAACTAAAATCAAAAAATAATATCTGTTCATTGTTGTTCTCTTTTCTTTCATTCTAATGAATCTATAAATGGTATTTCATATATGAAATGCTGTTCTATTGTCTTGAGACCTTGGTATTGGTATGGTGGATTTGGGTGCAATACACTAGTGGGAACTATTGTACTTTTGTATCTGGCAATAATTTCCTGATAGATTCATAATCTTCTGGTGTGAAATTATTGCTATATATATCCAGTTTTTGTAAAACGTGTAATTTACTTATAGAAGTTGGCAATTCTGTAAGGTTATTATGGTCTAGGCTTAATGTTTTAAGATTTTGTAGTTCGCCGATTTCCTTAGGAAGGTATGTCAAATTTGAAAATGATATTTTTAAGGATTCAAGGTTTCCCAATAAATTAATCTCAATTGGTAGAGATGGCATTTGTAGATTTGAAAAGTATAGATTTTTTAAAGAGATACATTGACTTAAGGAAAATAATGAGTATTTAATATTTAGGGTATCTTCTTCACTTAAATTAATACTCTTCAATGATTTTAAAAACCTTATCTCTTTTGGTATTATTTTGATTCCATTCCTTCTTAAGATCAAGTATTCTAAATTTTTTGCCTTACTTAAAATCTTAAATACATTCGCAAAATTAAGTTCAGGGTTATTAGTAATTTCTAAATCTTGCAATGACTTTAACTTCCCTAATATTGGACTGATTTTATCTAACTGGTTTCCAGAAAGTGCTAAAATCTGTAAGTTTTTTAACTTTCTTAACTCTTTAAAATCTTTTATTGTTAAAGGAACATCTTTGAGAATAAGCCAATATACCTCTAAAGGGTTTTTTATAGCATCCTCTATATTGTAGTAGACATCTATGTTCATTAGCTCATCATCGTTAAGAAGTCGTCTTTGAGCTTGACATATCATACAATTACTAAAAACAAAAAAAATAATAAATACTATATTCTTTATTTTCAAATTTTTGTTTTCCCACATAATAGAAGCATTTTATTCCATAAGAGTTAAAATCATAAGTATACTTTATAAATCCCATTTTTAGCAAAGATTTCTATATCATCATTCATGATATATCTTAAAACAAAAAAATAAAATAATATCTATTCATTGCTATTTTCTTCTTTTTTCTTTTCTATCATTCTAATGAACCTATAATTTGGTTTTCATTAATAAGATGCTGTTCAATTTTCTTAATGCATTTATATGGGAATGGTAGATTTGAGGGACGCAATAAGCGTTGGCTCAGTCAACTAAAAAAAAGCCAATCATAATTGATTGGCTTTTAAAACATGATGAAAAAATATATCAGTATTATTGATTTACTTCTGTCTTGCTGAAAATTCCCGGATCGTCCGGGGCATTGCTATTAGCATTTAATTCATCCTGAGAAACAATAAACCTTTCTGGATACTGCGTAATCTCTGGCGTATTAAAAGGTATCGGAATAGCAATATCGACATCTTCTTTTCTCAACCTTCTTGCATCATTAAAAGGAATAAACTGACCATAGCCCGATACATAGCGCTCTTCAATAATCTCTCTTAGCAAAGCCCTGTCTTTGTCAATCCCATCCGAATTTTCAATGCCACCATTTTCAAAATCGGCTTCATCGTATGCTTCATATAATAATGTACCTCCTGTATTTGCCATGTTAAATGAAGCGCCTGAGTTTAAATAAGCTCTTAACTCATTGAGGTGTGTTAAACCTGTGGCAAAGTCTTCTGTTCTGGCGCCGGCTTCTGCCAATATCAATAAATTCTCTTCGAATAAAATTAATGGTTGCGGTGTGGTTTGAGCTCCTACGCCTATTTCACCTGCGCCATCTGTACCATCGTAATAGAAGAAGTTAGCTCTTGCCTCTTCGTTTGTTTTGGCATTGTTTCTCGAATCAGCATTTTCAGGATCGAGTAAAGATTCAAAATAGGTTCCAATGGAAGTCATGTAACCACCGCGCGCTTCAGCAAAGGAATACAACAAATTACTATCACCATTGCCAACTACTCCCGGTGGATAAAACTTCATAGAGTTATCACCAGAAGAAATACCGTTTTGAGCAGCGGCATAAGCAGCAGCATAATTTTTAGTTTGCAAGTAATAGCGAGCTTTTAATGTATAAGCTGCTTCTATCCATTTTTCGGGTGTACCTCCATAAAAAATATCCTGACTATTAGACACCGTAGCGGGAACAGATTCCAAATTGATAATGGCTTCATCTAAAATACTTTGCAATTGCTGATACACGGATGACTGCGTGTCGAATGCCGGATTTGCAATATCAGATACTACTTCTGAGTAAGGAACACTACCAAAGATAGAAGTTGCTGTTCCCACAACATGGGCTTCTAAAACTTTGGTTATTCCTTGCATCAGCCCATCATCAGGCAGACTTTCCCGAATTACTCTCCCTTGGTTAAGCACACCTACATAAATTGCTTCCCAAGTATCGTTGGCTTCTTCAGATGTGATATTATAGGTGTAAAGACTTCCATATAACAAAGTAAGACCTTTGTATTGCCCGCTCCACATTGCCGAAATTCTCTGCATATGGCTCACTTGTACGGTAATATCTGCCAGCATCATTCCTTTTAATAAAAGTTCTGCCGGCACATCTACTGGTTCGTTAGGGTTTTGGTTGATGTCGTCCACCAAGTTTTCACAAGAAATGGCAGATAAAATCAATATGGCTATTAAAATTTTTTTCATGTTGAAATTCTTTTATTTATCTGTCGATTAATAATTCACTTTTACAGCAAAGAGATAAGACCTTGTCCCCGGATTGGTGAAATAGTCAATTCCATATCCATTACCCACACCGAATTGATTGGTTTCAGGGTCGACTCCCACTAGGTTAGTCCATAGTTTGAGGTTACGACCTGTGAGTGTGAATACAACAGAACTGAGTTTGGTTTTCTCTCTAAAACCCGGTGAGTTTAAAGTATAAGAAAGCGAAATTTCTCTTAGTTTGGTCCAAGTGCCTTTGTTAAGCGCAAACTCATTAATTACAGAGCTACCAAAACCTGCACCTCTTGAAGTATACCAAGCCTGATCTAGCAAGACAGGACCCGCACCAAAATCGGCAATATTACCTCTTACTGTTGAACCTGCTCCGAATACTTCTCCATTTACATTTCTCAGCTCCTGAGTTAGAGTAACTTCATTACCCACATCGGCATGGGTACCAAAGTTTTGAAGAATAAACCTGGTTCTTTCGGCAAAGTCTCCACCGTGGAAATGCTCAAACAAAACATTCAACGACAAACCTTTGTAAGATGCTTTAAAGCCTAAACCCCCTCTCCAATCTGGATTTGGGTCACCAACTACTCCTTGGTCTGGTGCCAACTGAGGAAATCCATTGTCGTCTAGATCGTATGTGCCATCTTCGTTTCTAATTGCTCGTGAGCTATACAAAACACCAGAAGGATAACCAACAACCGCTCTCGAAGAAATAGAACCGCCCGGAGTATAGTCTATAGATTCGGTACCTTGTAAATCAAGTACTTCATTTCTATTGTTATTGAAATTTCCATAAATGCTCATACTCAAATCTGCTTTGCGCAAAAAGTTGTATTCTGCATCTAACTCGATTCCTTTATTCTCCATGGTAGCAGCATTGGCATATTGATTATTAAAACCAGTGGTGGGTGCCTTGCCAACATCAATCAACAAATCTTCGATCTTGTTTTGGTAATAGGTAAAACCAAGAATAATTCTGTTATCTACAAATCTTAAATCAGTACCTATTTCCCATTCGGTTTTTACTTCTGGTTTTAATTGTGGATTACCTTCATCATCATTCAACCTAAAACCGCCATCAAATAATTGAATATCCAAACCATCGCTATAGGCATAGTAAGAAAAACTCTCATAAGTAGTTTCAAACTTATGCGGGTCTGGTTGCACACCCACTCTTCCCCAAGAAGCTCTCAGTTTACCAAAAGAAAGAAAGTTAAGATTGCTTAGCGATGGCAACTCTGTAAACTGCCAAGCTACATCTGCCGATGGATAAAAGAAACCACCATCAATGGTCGAAGCCACTTCGTAAGCACCCGATAAATTCACAAATACCTGATTGTACAAATCGAAACCTAAGACTGAATACAGTCTGTTCGATCTGATAAACCTTCTGTCGTTTTCAATATCTGTGATGGATGGTGCGATTTCGAAATTAGGCAAATAAGAATCAAAAAGGAAAGACTGATTTTCTATGTACACACGCTTTCTCTTTCTATCATTTATGTTCCAGCCGACTGTAAAGTTGGTTGATATGTTATCATTTATATCAAAAAATGTTCGGGCAATCGCATCAAAATTGTATTCGGTTTCGGTGTAAGTCTCATCCCTCAAACTACCATTTACCCTGTCTGCACCGGCTGTCCCTTTCGGGAAAAAATACACCCTGTTATCTGTATAAGAATCTACGCCTCCTCTCAAAACCACATCTACAAAATCTACAGGAGAAACCGTAATTTCTGAGTTTACTATAAACCTGTCTACCTTGGTATCACTTGTTTGTTGGTTTGTTGTCCAAAGTGGGTTGTTGTAAATCGGGTTGAGATTGTTGCCCAAATAGCGGCGGTAACTTCTATGTCTGTTTCTGTACAGATTGCCGGCATCATCGTAATAAGTCCCGATATAATCAGTAATGTCGAAGTCTGGTGCTCCACGAAGCAAACCAAGATACAAACCCGCCGTGTTAGAGCTTTGCTGAATTCTGTTTGAAACTGAGCGCGTATAACCTGCTTTGGTTTTCATACTCACATACTCATTAAAGGTGTAAGTGTTATTTAACCTAAGAGTTGTTCTTCGGTAATCACTGTTTTTAATAATACCTTCTTGATTTAAATCTCCGATGCTAAAGAAGAAAGTAGCCTTTTCACTACCTCCACTCAAACTCAGGTTTTGCTCCAAGAAATTCCCATTTTTAAAAACATCATTAAAGTTATCATCTAAATAAGTTTCTTGAGAGTTTTTAGTGATGATGGGATAATACCTGTTTCCATTATCTGCTTCAAAATATTCTCCACTAGTATCAAGCTCATCGGCTGCTCCTGAGCGATCTGCAATTTTATCTCCCCAAGAAGTAGAACTAGTTGGACTATAAACTCCTCCAGAACCTTGGCCGAACTTATCTTGTAATGGGTGTCTTACATTAATTTCATCAATAGAATAAGTGGCTCCATAAGACACATTAATCTTAGAGTTGAGCTTACCAGATTTTGTAGTAATTACAATTACTCCATTTGCAGCTCTTGAACCCCACAATGCCGCTGCCGATGCTCCTTTTAGAATCTGCACAGATTCGATGTCGTTGGGGTTAATGTCGTTTAAGCGAGATTGTTGAGACACACCACCATCTCTGCTACTGCCTTCGCCATACAGGTTGGAGTTACTCACCGGAATACCATCTAGAATAATGAGCGGTTGGGTATCTCCCGAAATGGTATTTGTACCTCTAATTTGAATAAGTGAGCCAGCTCCCGGGTCACCATTTGAGCGAGAAATTCTCACTCCGGCTGCCCGACCTGCTAAGCCATTAATTAAACCAGATTCGCCAGATCGCACCAAATCTTCTGACGAAACCTGCGCACTCGTGGCTCCTAGTTTATCTCTGTCTTCTTTAAAACCAAGTGCTGTAACTACAACCTCATTCATCTGCTGAATGTCTTCTTCCAATGTTACATTCATTACAGATTGGTTGCCCACTGCAATTTCCTGATTTTTATAGCCAATAAAGCTATATAATAAGGTAGCTTCTGCTGGTACTTCGAGCGAATACTTTCCATCGATGTTGGTGGTGGTACCTTTGGTAGTACCTTTAATAATCACATTTACACCCACCATCGGATTGTTGGTAAGGTCTTTAATAGTACCAGTTACCGTTCGGGTTTGCGCCAGTAAGTAATTACCAGAAAATAATAACCCGATCAGAATCGTAGTAAAAAATCTGTTCATAGGTATGGATTAGGGTTAAAAAAATAATTTGCACTAATAGGTTAATTGTGCTGGTTGCTGTGTAGTAAATTGAGGCAATGCAAGTTAGAAAGGGCGCAATAAATTATGCATCACCTATAAGGTGGTAAATTTTCTGATCGAAAGGCTACAAAAAGATATAACAAAAATAAGTCTTTATTGTGTATATGTTGTTATGAATTACACTAAAAGTATTTTTTATTGATGGAAGGATGAAATCTTTTATAATACCACTTCCCCTAAAATAGGTGATTTTTTATTGAGAAGAATTTTTAGTTAGAATGCCCATAAACTAAAAAATCCTGCTAAATGGTAGGATTTAGGCAGTGATGAGAAGCTAGATAAGTTCGACTAGTTTATTTTTCTTGGCTAAGACCAGATGGAAAGCTACGTACCAGTGGAGACTTCTTCACTTTTGGCTCTAGCTTAATGTTTAAGTCCAAGAGCACTGCACTAACTCTTGAACTAGATTTTTTTTTAGAAAACTTAAGCCAGTGCAGGGAACAAAAGTCATTAGAATATAAGGATATTTTTACTTTTTTCAGTCGGGAAAAATAATTTTTCATTATTTATTTCTTCTTCAATTATGATTTTATGATTCAATAAAGTTTTCAAAAAAAAATCAAGCTTACTTTGTTCTATCTTTTGAGTATCAAGAGCTAAATTTTGTCTATGATGTTTAGTTATAATGTCATTGAATTTTTGAAGTAATAAGCTTTTGGTAATACCTTGATTATTTTTATTAATAATATAAGTTAGAGTTTCACCTTCATTAAAATTAATAGGTATAGAATAAAAAAATATCTGATTATTTGTTTTAATAGAAGTCATAGCAGATTCCCAAAGATGACTCAAAACTATAATATGAAAATGATCAATTTTATGTTTGGGATTCAAATATAACTTTTCATCTAATAAGGTATATAAGTATTCATTAAAGATACAGGAGGTTCTATTTTTTAATTTCAATTTTATTAGTTTTTGGAGTTTCCCACTAAATTCAACTAAAGATGAGCCTTCTAAGGATATATCTAAATATTCTAAATTTTTTCTTTTTTCAATAATTTCAGATCCTAACAATCTGTATACATCCAGATATAAAAGACTACCCTTTGAGTATCTACTTCCAGAGTTTTTAACCGGTATAAAAACATGTAAATCTTCCATAATTTTTTCTTATCGTGAAAATGAGGCTCCAATGCCAGATTCTTTTGTTGCAAACTCAAAATTTATTTTATCGAATACTCTTGCTTTAGCTAGTTCCCACAAACGTGTGCCTACAACTCTATTTCTCCAACCTCGGTTGTCTAAAAAATCTTTCAAGTTTTGCTTAAAAGCTGGTGATTGAAGCCATGCAGATAGTTTTCCGTCTTGAATAATGTTGTCAGGTCGGTAGTAATAATCTACGATATAAAGCTGAATTAATTCGTTCATATTTAATCTTTCTTATAACTAGGATTTTCTATAAAATCACCAAATGAGTCATCTTTGTTTATAGGATAAGCCCCTCGGATTCTACTTGCTGGAATATTATCAGGGTAAAAAATTTAAAGCGTTCTTTCAGAAAAATTGAGACTAGCATAAAAAAAGGTCGGTGTGACCCAGTCGAAGGGAGACCCATTAGACCAGTTAGTTGAACGGTAAACTAGACACTAGAATTAATTTGAACCATACCTCCTTGCATATAAGGAAAATAATTCTGAAGGTTTTGAATATTCATAGTAAAAGTCTGGATGCAATTTTTGTAGAAAAAATGATTCTAAATTTATGGGTTCGCCATTCTTATAGACTCTAGGAAATTGATCCTCTTGATCTATTTTCCAATAACCTCCGAAGTTTTTGATGAAAACCTCACCACTATAAATGATGGCAAACAAAATTGCATTGTGATATTCTCTAAAAGTAGGAGGGTATGGAATTAAATGGTCAATAACTTTTATTGATTCAATACTAAAAGTCAATTCAGATGAGGGGATTGTAAGCTTACTAGATAAATCTTTTAAGATTTGCTCTTTCTCCTCTTCTTTGTCTAATTTTAAACCCAATGAATTTATACCAGTAGTTAGAGAGTTACCTAGTTTATTGATCTCTGTATAATCATCTAAACTTTCATACAAAAAAAACGAACGATTTTTTTCAGATTGAATAATTAACCCATTAGAAAGATAATAAACACCCTCTTGATTCTTAATTTCTTTTGCTAAATATTGTGCTAGTAAGTTACTATATATGTCCTCTGTAATAGAAAAATAATAAATCCTTTTCCCATATTTTGTTAACTCAATTCTTTCTTCAACTTTTTGATAGTTTGAAAAAAAAGTATCTTTTCCAATTTTTATTGCCAAACTAATATCTTCCATTGATGAAAATAAAAGGACTATATCTTTATTTTTATCCACAATAAAATAAAACATTTTACTATCACTACTTAAGATATAAATTGACTCAGAAAGAACCTCTACCTTATTTTTTTCGATATTTAAATTATCAAACAAATTCTTGTCCATCGAAAAATATATCATGCGATAACCATTACTTGTAAAGTATGTGGAAGAAGATTTTATCTTCATGAATATTTCATTATTCATATTTAATCCATTTACATCCAAAATAAAATAACAATTAAATAATAATAAAAACCAAACTTTAATAAGGTTCATAATTTTTAAATTTATTCTTTAATAATTTTACCATCTTCCTTCCCTCCTCTTAGCACTCCAATTTTTATAGATGTGTTCCTTATAGATTGTTTACTTGTATCAATTTTATCGCTGTTAAGAGGTATAGGGGCACCAACCATAAGTTTATTAGGGTCGTTATCATTTTTATATACAACAGAGCCTGTGACTAGTATATTTGCCTCTGAGGCTTCATTCAATAACTTTTTTTCTATCATTGCTCCAGCAGGTGCTATTATATGAATTCTACCTATTCCATATTCAGATGGAGCTTCTCCTCCCTCATGATATTCATCTGTGGATAAATATTCAATATAGTATTCCATTTGATGACTAACAGTTTCATTACCATACTTATCAACATATGTAGGTTCATAATCTATATATTTCTTGAATTTTGCATCTACAATTGTCGAAATTTGCCAATAAACTACAGTAATTTTTTTATCATTTACTTTAGTAATTGAGGCACTTCCAGTGGCATCAGGAATAGCATAACCTATTCGTCTGTTAGGAGGAACTCTTGATGTGTTTTTTGGTGTTTTCATAGACTCTAAAACAGCTCTCTCAAATTCATTTCCCTTAATAAAATTACTGTTAATACCAGCGTTCCATATATAGAATGTAATTCTCCTAAATCTAAAGCTGTATAATTGTAATCATCATCATATAACCCTTTAAGACTAGTTGTTAAATATTTTGTAAAGGGTATTTGTACGTAATCTGCTGGATTTCTTTCAGGTTCTAATCCATCTAAATCAATAAATTTGATTGGCATATTCCCTGTAAACTGGTAGGGGGTATAAAACGGATACTCCTGCGTCAGCGGATCAACGCTCAAAAACTTCCCTATGGCGGGGTTATATATACGGAAGCCATAGTCTTGTATGAGTTGCTTGTTTCCAAAGTCTTTATCGATTTCTTTTCCATTGAAACCGAAGCGGTAACCTCTGCCACCCAACATCATTTTTATTAAGAAGAATACAGATAGGTATAAAACTAAAAAATCCTGCTTAATAGCAGGATTTCTCAGTTTGTATTGATTAATGGATATGAATTTAGTTTACATTGATGGTGTAAATTTTTCTTTGCGGATTTCTTTTCCAGTACTATCGTAGAGATACATTACTTTCTCAATATCATTCTCTTTAGAAAGTAAAAATTGTCCTTGATGTTTTTTGCCTTGGAGCTCATAAACTTCAGAAGGTTCGTCTTCGCCTGTTGTTGCTCTGTAAGCATCTAACACTGCTTCTGGTAAAACTTCAGAAAAAGTTTCGATACCTTTTTCTTGAATTGTGCCTTCTAAATCTATTCTGCAAAATTTAAACTCGTCTTCATGCTGGAAGAAGGCGATATAAACTTTGCCATTGTTATTCCATTGCCATGGTTCCACTTCTTCACCATATGCAGCAGTAAGGCTATTAAAAACCTTTGCCGGAATTGTATTTTCAGATTGAGCTCTGGCAATATATCCTCCCAGAATACACACCAGCATAATTAATATATTTTTCTTCATTTGTGTACTTTAAGTTATGCCTGTGATACGCCTTATTTTATAAAAGTCACCAGCAGAAGTCAATAATATTTTTATGCTCTTATAGCTAATTCTTCAAATAGAAATCCCTTAAAAAATTTAGTCTTAATGAGTAGTTAAGACGCAATGGGGTGTAGTTTTGACTAAGTTAAAATTAAGACCTTTTATAAAAAAAATTTGTGAGGCAACCCCTTTGTAACATTATGCATCTATAGGCAAAAAACCTTTTTAAATAAATAAGAGTATCTTTTAATTTAAGCTCATAAATAGTAGTAAATTAACTAAAACTTTAAATTTTCGGTGAAAGCACAACTGCTATAAGCCCTAATTTTACTATATGAAATATCTATTTTTACTCTCAATCCTAGTTTTTTCAGTCTCACTTACAAATGCACAGGGTATAAAAGGAAAGGTAACAGATTCCGAAGGTGCACCACTTCCATTCACTACCATATACATTAAACAATTAGAAACTGGTACCAGTACCAATATGGAAGGTGAATATCAATACAAATTAAAACCGGGTACTTACGATGTGCTTTTTCAATATTTAGGTTACGAAGCTGTACAAAAGAAAGTAGAGATTGCCAGCGACTTCCAAGTAATCGATGTGACTATGCAAACTCAGATAATCGAGCTTAAAGAAGTACTCATAAAATCGAACAAAGAAGACCCCGCTTATGCTATTATGCGTAAGGCAATCGCAAAGAGTAAATTTCATACCCTGCAAGTAGATTCCTACAATTGTAGAGTATATGTAAAAGGTAGTGGCCGTTTAAAAGACTATCCTTTCTTTTTGAGAAAAGCCATTGAAGATGAAGGCATAGATACCACCACCACTTTTACTTCGGAATCTATCAGTGAGGTTTCTTACGAAAGACCAAATACTGTAAAGGAAAAAGTAATTTCTATTAGAAAAACTGGCGATGATAATTCTACCAGCCCAAACGGTTATATTACTGGCAGTTTTTATGAACCGAAAATTGCTTCTGCTATCTCGCCACTTTCGCCAAGAGCTTTTGCTTATTATAGGTTTGAATATGTCGGAACCTTTCGCGATAGAGATTACGACATAAACAAAATTAAAGTAATCCCCAGATCTAAGGGCGACGATGTTTTCGCGGGATATATTTTTATTGTAGATGATCTTTGGAGCATACACAGCTTAAGCCTTAAAACTTATAAGCAAGGTATCCTTTTCCATATAGACCAAATTTATGGCCCGATTGAAGAAAAAGTTTGGCTGCCACTTAGCCACAAGTTTGATGTTACGGGAAAAATTTTCGGTATCGAATTCGAGTATAAATACCTGGCAACAGTGAGTGATTATGAAATTACGCTTAACCCAGATTTAGAAGATACCGAGATTGAAGTAATTGATGAAAAAACGGAAAAGGAACTTGTTGCAGCACTGGCAAAAGAAGAAGAATTATCTAAAAGAGCAGAAGAAGAACCAGATGTAGCTTTAAAAGAACAAAAGAAATTTACCCGTAAAGAGCTCAAAAAAGTTTTAAAAGATTATGAGAAGCAGCTAGACGAAGCAGAGTCTGAAATGGATACCAGCAATGTTGAAATTGTATCTAATTACAGTATGACCATAGACTCTCTAGCAGGCAAAGATGAATCTTTTTGGGAAACAGCACGTCCTGTTCCATTAACAGAAATGGAAAAAAAGAGCTACGAGAAGCTAGATAGCATAGCAGTAGCCGAAGAAACCGCTGCCAAAGATACCACCAGCACTGGCGATAAAAGGAAGTCTAAGCGGAAAGGTAATTTCCATCCGGAAGATATTTTACTTGGCACCACTTTTAAACTAAGCGACAAAACCAGATTAGAATATAAATCTCCTTTAACCACTGTTAATTTTAATACCGTAGAAGGTTATGTTTTTGAAGTTCCTTTAGAGTTAAGAACACGTTTCGAAAACTATAAGCGCCTAAACTTTGAAGCTCGTGGCAGATATTCTTTTGCCAGAGAAAAAGTTAATGGAAAAATAACTGGTACCTATCAATATAAAAGAAAAGCAGAAGAAGGACAGCTTGTAATTGAAGGAGGAAGATACATCAATCAGTTAAATGAGGAGCAACCTATCCATCCGATTATCAATGCTTTTTCTACTTTGCTATGGGAAAGGAATTACATGAAAATCTTTGAAAAAGACTATGTAAAAGCGACTCATTTTCAAAAGCTAAAAGAAGGATTGGTTATTAAATATGGTGTTGAATGGGCAAGACGCTATCAGTTATTCAACAATACAGACCATACTTACTTCGATAAAGACGACAGAGTTTATACTCCTAATAATCCCCCTAATTTCGATTTATTAGATACGAGTTTCCCAGATCACGAAGCGTTTATTTTCCATACAGATTTAGAGTATTTGCCATTTCTTAAATATGTAATGCGCAATGGAAAACGCAGGCTTATTCCTAACTCATCGCCTTTGTTTAGGTTGAGTTATAAAAAAGGTATTAATGAGGTTTTTGGTAGTGATGTTGATTACGATTTACTAGAAGTTGGCTTTAAGCATCGTGTAAGAATTGGGGTAAGAGGTAGATTAGATGTAAATGCTTTTGCCGGAAAATTCTTGAATAATAATAGCCTTTCTTTTATAGACTTTAAACATTTTGCAGGAAACCAAACTGTTTTACAAACATCTGATCCGGTAAATAGCTATCGCTTGCTCGACTACTATTACTATAGTACACAAGATCAATATGTGGGAAGTACAATGTTCTATCAGTTCCGAAAGTTTTTATTAACTCAAATTTTCGAAGTAAGACTGGCGGGATTAAAAGAAAACATCTTATTTAATTATCTTAAAACAGATGCTTCTCCACATTATATGGAAGTGGGTTATAGTTTAGATAACATCTTTAGATTTTTTAGAGTAGAAGCTATTGCCTCTTTTGAAGATATGGAATATAAAGATTTTGGAATTAGAATTGGTATTTCGACCAACATTGGAGAGTTATTCGATATTAATTGATATTCATAATTGAATATATTTTTAAACCATCTGTGTGCAAATTCAGGTGGTTTAATCTTTCCCTAAAATGGTAGCAACACCTTGTAAACTATCGAAATGTGAGCAAACTAGTTTGATTACTGCCATACTTGGTACTGCTAGTATTAAACCGATTAATCCCCATAACTGACCAAATGCCAATAAGCCAAAAATTACAGCCATTGCATTGAGTTTTACTTCTGAACCCACCACTTTTGGTGTAATGTAATTCCCTTCGAGAAACTGCACTAGCCAATAAATACCTACAACTCCGGCTGCATACCAAATAGAATCTTTTGTGACCAAAGCCACCATTACTGGAAGCAAGCCCCCTACTACTACACCTACATAAGGTAAAACAGTTAGCAAAGCTGAAAACAAGGCAAGAAATACCGCATATTTTATCCCTAATAATAATAAACCGACAGTGTTTAAAACAGCAATAATTCCCACTACCTTCATTAATCCAAAGAAATAAGATTGGATGGTATCTTTCATTTGCACGAGCATATTGTCGATTTCCTTATGCTTTTCTTTGGAGAAAAACTGTAGAAATCCTTTGATAAATTTATCTCTGTAAAGCAGAATTAAGAAACAGTAAATTGGTACCATTCCTAAAAATGAGATTACATCCGAAGTTACTCCCAATGCTCTGGTCGCATACCTTCCACCAGATGACATAAAATTGGAGCTAATTTTCTTAAGATAGTTTTCTTGTTCAGATTGAGAAATACCAAACCAATTACTAACTGTATCGAGCAAATGGTTAAAGTCTTCTTGAATCTTGCTTTCTATGTTGGGGAAATCGTTCAAGAAACTGTTGATCTGCGCTGAAAACAGATAAAACAACAGCAAAATTGTTAGGGTGATAGTTACTAAAACCAGAACAATGGAAAGTACTCTACTTACTTTCCATGATTCTAGTTTATCGCAAATTGGTAATAATAATACTGCTATAAAAGCTGAAAAAAATATCGGCGCTAGCAGTGCCTTTAAAAAGAACAAGGCTAAAATTACCACAACCACAATGAAGAGAATTTTACTACTATAGTCTATTCGTTTAAATGTCTTCATTATTTAGCTTGTGGGATTATTTGGTTTATTATGGTTTATGTGTTGTAATTGGTTAATTGTTATTCATTCTCAACTGGCTCTATACTCCTCTCCAACATTATTTCAATTTCAGGTAAATCGTTGGTAATCACTCCCCAGATTAAGTTATGGTCAAGCTCTGTTTCCTGATTGTATCTGGCATTTCTAAAATTTGCCAAATTCTCGTAGATGTTTCTGTTTTCTAATTCCACATCTGGCATATTCAGGATTTCATAAGAAGCTTGCCCAACTTCTTGCAGTTGAGAATAGATTCTTTCTTTTAGTTGTTCGTTTTTCTCAAATTCTTCGTGGCTACTTGAATTTGCCTCGGTAAGAATTTCATTGATAATATGTAGTACAAATGTGTTGTGTTGGTTTAATTCTGGTTGATTGCTCATAGTTATATATTTTCTGAATATCCAAAACCAGAATTACACAATATGCTTATGTAACCCCAGCTTGGATATATTTCCGAAATCATTTCTACATAAGCTATAAAAGATTTATGCCAGAGCCGAAAGTCTTTTTTTAAGAAGTAAGATATAGGGGAATAACTATTTTAGTATACTGTAAACCAGTTACTTATGATATTGAATTATTATTACTAGTAATGTAGATGCAACAAATCAAAAAAATAAAAACGTAGTGCACAATCACCAAGGTTGTAGAATTATTTCACAAAATCGCATAGACTATAAAATGCCACTCAAATTATCTCTGTAGTTTCTGCTGGTTTTAATTTTTCCGCCATTACTCATTGTAGCCACAAACTCATTGTTAAAATAAGGTTCTAACTCCACTACATGATGCAAATTGATAATACTCGATTTGTGCACTCTTATAAACTGTTCAGATGGTAAGAACTGCTCCATCTTTTTCATACTCTCTCTCACCAGATAAAAGCGTTCTTTCACATGAATTTTTACATAATAATCGTAAGCCTGTACCCAGATTATTTGCGAAAGATCTACAAAATAAATTTTACCATCGGCCTTAATTACCAATCTGTTATTGATGATTTTATTATTACTACCGCCTTCTGGTACAATTTGTTGAGGTGAATTATTCGTAGCTTTTTCTTTAATATCTCCAAGTAGACCTGTTAGATTAGAATTTTCTTTGTTTTTTCTGTTAGCATAAATTCTTTTCTTGGCAAACTCCAAAGCTTTAAAAAAGCGGTCGTCGGTAAAGGGTTTTAGTAAATAATCTACCGCGTGGTTTTCAAATGCTTTTAGCGAATACTGATCGAAAGCGGTGATGAAAATAACTTCTGGCAAATTGGCTTCACTTAAACTACTCAACACTTCAAAACCATTAATAGAAGGCATCTGAATATCCAGAAACATTAATTCTGGTTGGTGTTCTTGTACTGCCTTTATGGCTTCGAGTCCATTTTTGCAAAGGGCTTTTACATTAATTTCTTTATCTTTTTCTAGCAAAAGGGCAACACCTTCTCTTGCTTCTTTTTCATCATCTACAATTATTACTGCAATCTCATCCATTATTTAACTATTTGAAATGGTAGAATAATTCTTACTAAAACTCCTCCGGCATCATCTGAAACCTGAAACTTAAAACCTCCTTTGTACAATTGTCTTAGGCGATGTGCTGTATTGGCAACACCAATACCATTGCTACTTACCATTGTCCATTCTGGTGGCAATGTAGAACCCGTGTTAAATACATCTAATACTATATCGCTTTCGTGCTTTTTGATTGATATTCGAATAAGTTCTTCGCCAATACTAGATGCGATGCCATGTTTAAATGCATTCTCGACAATAGGTTGTAATATTAGATTAGGCACTTTACAAATCTTGGTATCTTCGTCAATATCAAACTCAATACTCAACCTGTCTTGATACCTCACTTCTTCTATTGCCAGATATTTTTTTAACAATTGAAGCTCTTCATCCAAACTCACAAATTGTCGATTTTCACTACTTAGCGAACTTCGCAACATATCACTCAAACCCGAAATCATCTCCACGGCTTTATCGTTACTTTGTCTTCTTACCATCATCGCAATGGTATTTAATGCATTAAAGAGAAAGTGAGGTTTCAATTGCATTTTTAGCGTTTGCAATTGGTTTTTTACCAACTTCGATTCCAACTCTGCTGACCAATCGAACTGGTTTTTGTATCTTCCATAAATATCTAAGCCAAGTAAGCCTGCCACAAAAATTACATAATACAAAAATCCTTGGTACAAATCCCACCAACTACTCAAAGTGATACCATAGAGTTCTGCCCATTGGTAAGTTTCTTTTTCTAGAAATAGCCTTTCGAGTAAAACTGCATTTACTCCACTAAAAAACTTGGCTGTAAATACGAAAAAGCAAGCAAACAGCAAATGAGCAAATATAAACAAACCTTTACCCCACGATCGGGTGCTTAAGTATAGTCGAATTACCAAAAAACTTAATAGCCAACTAGAAAGATAATAGCTTAAAGGATAATATATGAGCTGTTGAAAAGGATAGGTTTTGCTTTGCAGTTGATTCAGATGTAAATCGTTAAAGAAAGCTGCAAAACAGAGCGATAACCAGAAAAGAAAATTCCATCCGTAAAAGTTTCTAATGAAAAATATCCTTCTGGTTTCATGCATATTTTTAATGAAATATGTCTAAAAATAAAAATCTACCAATAGATAAGCAAAATTTGATTTACAGACGGAGTTTTATTCCAATAGTCGGACGGTAACTGCATATAAGTGTTTGCCTGCCTTAATTTCTACCTGACTGGTATTTTGCAATTCTCCTTTTAATATACCGGGAATAAGAGCAGGGTGGCCAGTTTTATTGAGCCGTTGATTTAAGTCCTTTGAAAGTTTATCAAAGCTGGAAGTAACGCAAAGTATTTGTTTTTCGGCGTAATCTGCCAAAATGTAAATTTCCATCGCAGGTGTAAATGAGCATATACAACAATACTCTAATTTACATAAATTGCGATGGAAATTAAGGAATAACTAAATATTATAAATACTGTCAGATTCGATCTAAAAGAATGAAATCTCTAGTTTAAGATATTTCTAAAATTTTAATGATCTAATAAATCTAGGTGATAGCGAGAAATAATGCTTTTCAATAGGTTCCCATAAAGTGGAGATGTAGCATAACCTACCCCACCATGTTTACTCGATCCAATTTTATCTGCCCAAGCTTCGTAGTTTTTACCACCAGTAAAAAGCTTATAATACCTGCTATTTGAAGCTAAAAATATTGAGTGCGCTCTAAACGAAGCCCAAGGAGATCTGTAAGCTTCAAAGTTGTCTTTTACTAAACATTTGTAATAAGTCTTGCCATTACTTTTTATTAGTTTTTTGTTGATGATTTTATGTGCATTCTTTTTTGCTTCTTCGGCGGTATAATATTCGGTAGTAGTGCTTTTAGAGGTTTTACCTGTTTTGTCTTTTATACCGAAATAATTGTTGTGGATTATTCTTCTTCCATAAGAAGTTTCGAGCGCAGCTTGCGCCAAGGTTATGGATGCTGGCACATGAAATTTTGCCTGTTCCATTAGTGCAGTTTCCAGCTTGTTAAGGTCTGCTGTATCTGTAAAGAAATGATAAACATGGCTAGCAGGTTTCACATTTCCCAAAATCATGTTTTGGAAAAGCTCGCTAATTTGCCTGTTTAGAGTAAGCAACTCTTTAGCACTTAATTGATCTGTTCTACTTACACCTGCTTTAGTGGTATAACTAAAAATCAATTTTTGTTTTTCGAGTAAAAATCGCTTTCTAAGCTGATCTTTAGAATTGCTCTCATTATTAGAAGCCAATAAAAAGTCTTCGTTTTCAAAAACCTCTTCTGCAGTTAGTTTTTGCTCCGGTTCGTTCTGGTAGATATGATAAACCTTGGTTACCTGTTCTGGTGGGTTATCCGAATACCAATTCAAATAGATAATTAACAACGCCAGAAACATTAACCAGCGATTGTTCAAGATGAAAAAGTTTTTTCCATCATTGTATTCAACATAAGCTCGTTTACCTGTAACTCCAACACTTACAGGTTTCTTTTTGTAATTTACTACTGGTAAAGTAATCCTGAAATTTTTCATTTCTGCTCCTTTAAAAAATCTGACAACTACAGAAATTTTTATTAAAATTAAACAAGGGTTTGACTAAAAAAATGCCTCCCTCATTGCTAATTTTTGTTGTAATATTTGATTATCTCTGAATGTATATTCGAAGATACGAAATTAAATAATTAAATGTCAATATAATTAACAATTAATGTTAAAAATATTGACATTATATGTCTATTACCTGAGCAGATGTTGTAGAAAATTATCAATAAGATACTACCTCAACCTCTTTCCTTTTAAGCTTTACTTCAAGGAATTTTTCTATTCTATCTTGCTTTTGCTTCTTATCGTAGGCCCTGTAAACAGATTTATCCCATTTTACTAAGGCAGTAACTACTTGTTTTTTGCCTAAAGAATCAAATGATGTTTGATTGGTTCTGGCAATAGCGAATTTTTCTACTTCAGGAAATATCGCTTTAAGTTCATCCGAAATTTCATTAAAAGGCAAACTGTCAGACATTACTTTAGTTAACTCATTTTTAAGACTATCAACCGCAGTAGTTTTTTTCTCCATATCATTATTTTGAACTTGCTCCATTGCCAATACTTTCAATCTCAATTCTGTCATCTCTTCAGATAACTGTTTTCTTTCTTCGTCAGGTGGTGCATCGGTTGGAGTAAGTTCGATACCCAATGAGTCTGGAACCGAAAATCTTAAAAGTAGACTTTCTTTCATTTGTTTAACCAACTTAAATTGTAACCTGCCTACAGAGTCTGGTGCAATGTAAGAGCCAAAGTAATAGACTTTGAGCGTACCCGTACTATCATTATCTGCCCGATAGGTCCACTGTGCTCCTTTCTCCACATCATCGTGAATGTTGTCTTGAATAAACGACTTTAGCACATTGCTTTCTGTTATATTTTTTAATGACGACATCAAGAATATAAAACTTGGTATCATTAATAAAGTAAGAAATATATATCCATACATGGTTGCTCTTTTTGCCACAACTGGGTCAAGAATTTCAACCTGAGGGAATTTAAGAATTCTAACAATTACATATGTTGAAATACTAATTAATACTGCGTTTATAAAGAACAAGTAAAAAGCTCCAAAGAATACATCGCCCCTTCCAGTTGCCAGACCAAAACCAGATGTACATAACGGAGGCATTAAAGCTGTAGCGATAGCCACACCCGGTATAGCGTTGGTTTTGTTTGTTCTTGAACCTGCAATAATACCTGCCAAACCACCAAATAGCGCAACCAAAGCATCCAATGCAGTTGGGGTAATTCTGGCTTTCATTTCATCGGTAAAATTACCAAAAGGAGTAAAGGTAAAGTAAACAATACTTACCATTAATGATAATGAAATTGCTACAGCAAAGTTTCTTAGCGATTTCATTAAACTATCTCTATCGTTAATACCGACAGATAAACCAATTCCCAAGATTGGAGACATTAAGGGAGAAATAAGCATCGCACCGATAATAACCGCTGGCGAGTTTGTATCTAAACCGATACATGCAATAAAGGTTGAACATATCAGAATCCAAAGGTTAGATCCTTCTAAAACGATACCCCCCTTGATACCACTGATTGTTCCTTCTACGTCAGTATCATCAGCCAGGCTCATAATTCTATTGATTACCTTTTTGATATATCTGACAAGAGACTTTAAAGCTTTATTCCTTTCTTTTACTTCTTTGTTCATTCAATTAATCTGATTTATATGTTATGATGGTAAGACACACATTATTTTAAAAGTCACTACTTATAAAGTAAAAAAATTCACAAAATGCTAAAATTCAAAACCTGTAAATTGATAGCAGTTTAAATAATTTTAAGTATGATGAAAACGCAACCTCATTTTTCATATACTGATCATAATGATCCCCTGATAAAGAAGGGTTTAATTCGTTTATTAGAATGGTTTTCTGGTAAGAAAGTATTAGCAAATCGCTATGCAAAGGCACAACTATTTATTAAACAAAATTGTTGGAACTTTTGGAAGGCGAGTTTACAAGCTTTGGAAATTGATTTGAATTATAATGATTTTGCATTAGAAAGCTTTACTCAGAAAAAGGCTTTAGTCGTGATTGCCAATCATCCCTTTGGTATTTTAGATGGAATAATTATCTGTTATTTGATAGAACAGATTAGACCTGACTTTAAGATTTTGACAAACAGTATGCTCTGCCAAGCAGATGAGATAAATCCATATTTATTACCCATAGATTTTGCAGAAACAAAAGAAGCATTACAAAAAAACCTGCAATCGAGAAAAGCTGCTTTGGAGCATTTAAAAAATAATGGAACAATAATTTTATTTCCGGCAGGAGGTGTATCTACTACTCATGGATACACAGGAAAAGCAAGAGATTTTGAGTGGAAAACTTTTACCGCTACTTTAATCCATCAGGCGAATGCAGATGTGCTCCCTGTCTTTTTTCATGGGCAAAATAGCAGACTGTTTCAGTGGGTAAGCCAGTTTAGCCAAACTTTGAGATTGTCTCTACTAATAAATGAGGCATGCAACAAAATTGGAAAGGAAATTAAAATCAATATTGGTGAGGTGGTTCCTTATCATTCTATTGCACACCTTAAAAATCGGAAAATATTAACTGAACATCTCAGAGCAATTACTTATAGTTTAGAGAAACCCAAAGAAATTGCTTGAGTTTATTCTCCGAATGAAATGCCTACTCCTTTGGCTGTTTTTAATAGGTAAGAATCTAAATCGACAAAATTGTAAGACTTAGTTGCTTCTAGTAAAGATACCTGAGTAATTTGGTTATTTTTAAAAGCTACCATTTGGCCGAAATCACCATTCAATACCATTTCAAAAGCTTTCACTCCGTATTGTGTTGCTAAAACTCTATCGAAAGCAACAGGTGTACCTCCTCTTTGTAAATGCCCTAATACCATTTCTCTAATATCTGCTGTGCAACCAGAGGCTTTTAGTTCGGCAGAAAGTGTATAAGCAACCCCTCCTAATCTCAAATTCTCATAACCTACTTCGTCACTTGCTCTGGCTACTATGGTTCCTTCTTTAGGCATAGCACCCTCAGCCACAACTACCACGGCAAAACCTTTCCCACAGTTATACCTCTTCTCTATTCTTTCTTGTACTTTTTTAATATCGTACGGAATCTCTGGAATTAAACATACCTCAGCACCAGAAGAAATGGCTGCATGCAATGCAATCCATCCTGCGCTTCTACCCATCACTTCTAAGATCATTACTCTGTGGTGGCTTTCTGCTGTAGTAACTAATTTATCTATTGCTTCACTTGCTTCTTGTACTGCCGTTTGGAAACCAAAAGTATAATCAGTTGAAGAAAGATCATTATCTATAGTTTTAGGTACTCCAATAATAGGTAATCCTTTTTCGAACAAAGCATGACTTATTCTTTGAGAACCATCACCTCCAATTGAGATTACAGCATCGAAGCCCATTGTTTTTAGTTTCTTAATCATTTCATCAGACCTGTCAACTGCCGTCCACGAGCCATCTTCATCTTGTACTGGCCAGCTAAATGGACCACCTTTAGTAGTAGTTTTTAAAATGGTACCACCTTTTACATGTATACCTGCAATTGCTTTATTATCTAATGGAATTATTTCTTCGGGATAATTTAACACACCATTGTAAGCCTCTATACTTCCGAAAACCTGCCAGTCTTCTTCTTGCAAAGCTCTTTTAACAATTCCTCTAATTACAGCATTTAATCCGGGACAATCTCCTCCTCCTGTTAGTACTAATACTTTTTTCATTTTAACTGGATCTATTAGTTTATGATTATTTCAAATATTTCCTCGATTGAGGTTAATTTCAAATTTAATTTCAAGGTACTAAAATATTAATCAAAACAGGAACCTTTCAATATTTAAGAGGTTATTCTTAAATACTAAAGGCATTTTTTCTGCCCAATAAATTACAAGTATTTACAAAAACTTTTGCTTTGATATTTTCTCGTGGAGTCTGGTACATGCTGTTGGCAATTTTCTTCTTTTCAACTATGGGTTTACTAGTTAAACTCATCTCCCATATACCGGCAACCCAAATCGTTTTCTTTAGGTCTATTGTTTCTCTAACCATGAGTGTGGCTATGCTTCGATACCAGAAGGTAAGCATTTGGGGAAACAATAAAAAGTATTTGATACTAAGAGGAATTACTGGTTCAATTGCGCTCATACTTTACTTTACAACTTTGCAAGCAATTCCATTTGCCAGTGCTGTTACCCTTGGTTTTATGGCACCTGTATTTGCTACAGTTCTTGGGATTTTTATTGCCAAAGAAAAAGTCTTTAAAATGCAATGGGTATTTTTTTCTTTGGCCTTTATAGGCATCTACATGGTAGAAGGTTTTGACCCTCGAGTAAAATGGTGGTATTTTGTTATAGGTCTAGTTGCATCACTATTTTCTGGTCTTGCATATAATTTTATAAGGAAGTTAAACATTACAGAACATCCTCTAGTTATCATATTCTATTTCCCTCTGATCACAGCTCCAATTACCGGAATTTATTGCTACTTTGTTGAGTGGGTTCCACCTACTGGTAGCGATTTATTGATGTTAATATTAGTAGGAATTGTAACCCAAATTGCCCAGTTTTTCATGACCAAATCTTTACAACTAGAAGCTATTTCTAAAGTAACAATTCTAAGATACCTCAGCATCTTCTTTGCACTTTCTTATGGTTATATATTTTTTAAGGAAACTTACGATTGGGCGGTATATTTGGGCATGGTAATTTCTATTGCGGGAGTCATCTTAAATCTCTGGTACAGAAATTATCGCACAAAACAATTATCTACTTAATAATTAATCATAAGTAAACCTGCAAATGTTTTAATTAAACCTGTAAAATGCTTATTTAGCAGAATATGCTTTTGATTAGTATGGAAAATTAACAAGTATAACCTTTCTTTGCTTTTTTTTTACTTAATAATCTACAGAAGATGACATTGAAACTAAAACAGCTATTTTTTGTCACACTAATAGGATTCTCTCTCAACAGTTTCGGACAAACAAATACTACTGCAACTACTGATACAACTTACTGGGTTAAAGGCACAAGTATCAGTTTAAATTTTAATCAGGCGGCTTTCAGTTCTAACTGGAAAGCTGGTGGAGTAAACTCTATTTCATTCGGTGGTTTATTTAGTACACGTGCTAATTATGCAAGAAACAAAACCACTTGGGATAATGCTTTCGAATTACAATATGGTGTTGTAAATAACGAGGGACAAAGTACTAGAAAAAGTGCCGACCGTATCTACTTTGATACCAAAGTTGGTCATAAATTATCTGACTCTAAGTGGAGTATTTTTGGTTCTATGAATTTTCTAACTCAGTTTACAAAGGGTTATGAATATGGAGAAGATGCAGTAACAGGTGATGAAACCAAAACGCTTATCTCGAACTTTATGGCGCCAGGCTTTTTAACCTTCGCTTGGGGTATGGAATACAAACCTGTAGATTTCTTTTATGTAAGGCTTTCACCTTTTGCTCCTCGTTTTACATTTGTTACTGACGATGATATTTTAGATAACCCAGAAACCAGTAATTACGGTGTTGAAGATGGAAGTCATGTAAGACAAGAATGGTTGGCATTCCAATTACTTTCTGAACTAAACAAAGATGTTTCAGAAAATCTGAACTTGAAATTAAGATATTTAATGTATGCTAACTACGAAGAGTTTTCAGGAGATAAAATTGACCATAGATTAGATGCAATTATAACTGCTAGTGTTACAAAATACATCAACACCAGTTTAACTCTTAACTTGTTATACGACTACGATCAAGACGATCAAATTCAGCTAGCACAAGCTTTAGCACTTGGTTTCCAGTACAAATTTGGTAACGCAGCTAAGTAATTCTGCTGAATTTATTTAAGATATATATGAGGAAGTCTACACATTAGGCTTCCTCTTTTTTTAAATTTTCTCCGATTTTTAGCAATCTCAATAAAAATGCAGCAAATTTGAACCATATTTAGCCGGAAAATGAGCATCATTTCCTATATTTAAGTTTAAACTACACTCAATACCATAATTTTTTTATGCAGGATCTCAACGATTTTCTAGAATTGGAGATTTATCCGGTTGTTTACAACAGGCTGGATGTACTTTTACCAGAATTCGATTTGCAGTTCAGGCAGAAGTATTGGCAAAGTGCCAAAAATAACCTGCTTAAAACCGATGGTACAGAAGGTAGTTCGGGAGCCTCGGTTTATATTTATGAAAACAGACCGGGTATCTTAAAAAGTTATAAAGCTTCTGCTCCAAGCAGAAATTTGGCTTCTTACATATGCGAAAGAGATGCAAAAGAGTGGATAGAAGCCGTAAAATTTTTAGCCGAGTTTGCAGGAGTAACCCTTCCGCCAAATTCGTATAATGAAACTCCAGAAATAAGAGAGCAAGCTAAAACTCGTGCAAAAGCCAGAGATATTTGGCAAGAGTTAGAAAGCTTTTTCCATTACTTGTTACAACATGATGCAGCGGCTAAAGATCATCTCAAATATTTAAAAGAAGAAAGAGGATTCTCTGATGATGATATAGACTTTACTGGGTTTGGTTATTATCCTGGTAAAGAAAGATGTGATGCTTATTTGCAAAGAAAAGGATTCGATAAACCTGTTATTAACTCAGTGCTATCATCTTTTAATGCTGATGACCGTTACAATCTGGCGATTCCAACTGGAGATCAATTAGGGAGAACATCTGGTTTTATACTTAGAAATATAGAACCTAATAACAAAGGAGATCGATATAGATATACCACTGGTTTCGAAAAGTCAAAACAACTTTTTAACCATACTAATACCAATCAAAAATTTGCAGAACCACTAATTTTGGTCGAAGGTCAAATTGACTCAAAGCTAATAGAAGCTAGAGAAATTGGTAGGGCAGCATCTATTAATGGAAGTGACTTGTCTAAGTATCAGGCAGATTCCATTATTCAAGCAAAAGAAAAAGATTTAATTATTGCTTTTGATGGAGATTCGGCAGGAAAAATAGCTACTTATAAAGCTATTGAAAAACTGCTCTCCTACCCCGAAAGCGAACATTTAAATATTCTGGTTGCAGAATTACCAGAAGGTTTAAAAGATCCCAACGACTATATAAAAGCACAAGGAACTGCATCTTTCAAAAAAATTATTGAAAATGCTAACCCTTTGCACATTTGGTTAAACCTGTATATCATCGATGAAATTGCAGGTAAAAATGCCCAGTTTCTCAGTACAATACAACAAGAAAAATATATTGAGCAAGTGGCACATTATGCTGCTTTAATTAAGAACCAGTTAATTCGTGGTCGCTTTATAGATGTTTTCATGAAAAGTCATGGAGAGCATTCTGATATCTCTCGACTTACCATTGAAGAAGCTGCTGCAAAACTGAGATACAACCAACAGGTTGAAGATGAAACCAAAGCCCTACAACAAGTTACTCTGGAAGCTGGTAGAAAGCTGAGAGATGGCAAGTTGACAGAAGCGAAAACTCATCTGGAGAAATACCTTTCTCATTATACCAGTGCAGAAATTAGAGAAAAAGTAAAGCCTTATAGCTTTAATGAATTTCTAGAAGAAACTGCTAAAGAACCAGACGATTTAAGAACTGGAATCGATTCTTTAGATCAGATCATCAGAATACCACAATCTGCAATTACATTGATTGCGGCAAGACCTTCGCATGGTAAAACCAGCTTAATGCTCAACATGTTTTACAACATGATTAAGCTTTACCCGAAAAAAGAGTTTTTCTTTTTTACCTATGAGGAACCTGCAAAATACCTCATGCTTAAAATTCTCAATAGAATTCTTTTTGAAGAATTTAGGTTTGAAGCTGGCCTCAATTATCTTAGAAAATACCAAGCAGGTAAAAAAGAATACAACCAAGATGTTGAAAATGCCAAGAGAAAACTGGGCGATTTAATCAATACCAAGAGATTAAATATTTTCAGCTTTAACCTAAATGATATTGAACTTGCCGAAGCGGTAAAAGCACAATATGTAAAAGATAGAACAGGAGCGGTTTACATCGACTATATTCAAAAAATTCCGGTTAACCAATCGGTAAAAGGCTACGAAGTAATTAAGCAAATTTCAAACACCATACTTAACAAAATTGCTGTTCCATTGCAGATTCCGGTAATACTTGGTGCGCAGTTTAACAGAGAAGCTCGTGCTAGTAGAATTGGTGATTTACATGCAGATATGCTTAGAGAAGGTGGCGATTTAGAGCAGGATGCAAACACAGTATTAGGTTTGCTTAACTACAACTTTGTAGAAGATAAAGAAGATGAGTTTGGTGTACCTTTCAAAAAAGGAGAAGTAGCTCAGTTGGATATTAAATCTCTAAAATACAGAAACGGTACTCCTGGTAAAATTGCCCATCTTGAACTTCATGGTAAATACCAGTTAGTTAACTCCCTAGAAAAAGTTTCTGCACTCAATTATTTAAGAAGTGATTGACAGGTTAAATACCAGAATCTGGTAAACTTTGCTTAGCTTCCTTTATAGCTTTTCTTAAATCTTTATCCATCTCTGCATGGTCTAGATTTACATCTTCAAAAAATGCTTCAGAGAGTTTTGCATTGGTTAAATCTGTTTCCATCAAATTAGTCTTTTTAAGCTTAGCACCCGATAGCTCGGTACCTATAAGTTTAGCTCTCCATAAACTAGTTCGACTAAGATTGGTGTTATTCAATTTAGCATTCGACAAGTTTACTCCTCTTAACAAAGCATTTGAGAGATCGGCACCACTTAAATCTGCATCGCTTAAATTGGAATAACTTAGGTCTGCATTTCGCAAATCTGCATAACTTAAATCTACACCTTTGAGATTAGCTTTAACCAAATTTGCCTGATGTAAATCGGCATGAGCCAAATAGCAGTTTGAAAGGTTTATTCTGCCATAACCGATTTTGTTAAGTCTCTTAATGTTACCTACAATTCTATACTTGGCTTCTTTTTCTTCCCAACCTCTAAAATCATCAATTTCTTCTTGATAGCGCTCAGATTTTTGTTTCTTCTCCAAAAATTTATTGAGATATGCCAAGAGCACACCAAACACGAAGATGTCAAAAAGTAAACCATGCGCTTCTATAAGAATGTCTTTGCCATTTGAAGTTTCGAGGTATCGAATATCTAAAACAGAGATAATAATAATCAAAAACAAACCCACTACCACAGTAATTCCAATGGGTGTCTGGATTAATCTTATAAGTCGAGAATATTGTAGCTTTTGTATAGCTTGAATTCTTTGGTAATATTTTCCGTGTCTTTTCAAAACCAATAAATATTCTTATTAGAAATATATTAAATAGAAGTTAATTTTTGCATTTGATTGACACTTCACAACAAATGTTTTAAATCAATAATACGTTTATCTATGGCAAGGCTTCCTAAGAATTGTACAATCTCAATATTGTAAATAACTACAATCAATGGAAAACAAATTCTATATTTTCAACATAAGCTTAAAAAAATACAATTTTAAAGGGTATTATTTTGAACTATTCTTCCTATATTTATATTTAACTAATATATGGCACTATTGCTAGTATTCTATTGTTGAAGTTGAACTATAAACGATCACAAGTGCTAAATAAAAATATCACATGTTAATGAATAATCACCATAATGAGCAATATAAAATTATTAAAACTAATCTAGATGCAATTATACAAGAATCGCCTGTCCCTTTAATTTTACTCGACAAGAAGCTAAATATCTTATATGCTAATCAAAATGCTAGTGAATTGTATGGTTATAAAATGGGAATGGCTGGTTTAAGTTTTTATAACTTACTAAGTAAAAAACCAAAAAAAGAAGACCCTGAGTTCCTTTTCTCTTTAGATGAGCACAAGCATTTAGATGAAAACCTTATTTATGTTGGCGTTAAATATACCGAGTATCAGTACGAAAATGAGCAGTGTTATATTCTTCAGATTAATGATATCTCTGAAGTAAAAAAACATCAGCATAAAATAAAAGACTTAATTGAGCAGACACATTTATTAAGTGCCACTATCTTAAAAAGTCAAACAGAACTTTTAAATAAAGAATCTAGATTAAATTCTCTTTTACAATCTCAAAATAACTTCTTAATCAGGATCGATCCTGATGGTAAATACACATTTGCCAACTATAGCTTTTTAAGTAAGTTTCGTTTCAGAGAATCTGAATTACTTCAAAAAGAATTGTTTCAGATAATTTACAACGAAGACAGAAATATCTGTAAAGAAGCGATAAACTTTTGCTTAAACAATCCTGGAAAAATAAAAACTGTAAATCTTAGAATATTCTTATCGCAAGAACATATTGCCGTAATTGAATGGGAGTTTTATGGAATTTTAGGAGCTGGCAATAAAATTACAGAAATTCAGGCTGTTGGAAGAGACATTACTCTTAATTTAAATACTCAAGAAAAACTGCAAAAAACATTAGCACTTTTTACTTCTGTTTTTAATGAGTCTAGTGATGCTTTGTTTATAGTAGATTCTGAAAATTCAACCATATTAGATTGTAATGACAGATCGGTAACCTTGTTTGATTTTGAAAGCAAAGAAGAGATAATTGGTAAATCAAGCAACGATTTTGAAGTGAATCTAAGAAGTCAATTAAAATCTTTAAAATCTACCAAGGACGAAGAAATTAGCAAAGAGCTATTGCTAAAATCGAATAAAAATGAGCATTTCTGGGGCTTGGTAGTTTCTAAAAACATTCCTTATCTCAATGAGAAAATCACGCTGTTAAAGATTACAGATATAACTGATAAAAAGAGAAAGGAAGAAGAAATTAGTGCACTTCTAAGTAAAACGCTTATATACAATCAACAACTTGAAACGAATAATAATGAGCTAAACAAGCTAAATACAGAAATGGATAATTTCGTGTATAGAGTTTCTCATGATTTAAGAGCACCAATTGCTTCTACTATGGGACTTGTTGATTTAGCAAAAGAAGAAACCAATCTGCAAAAAATACAGCAATACCTCGATCTTCAAAACCAAAGTTTGGGTAAACTGGATGCTTTTATCCAAGATATTATGGATTATTCCAGAAACAACAGACAAGAAGTTGAAAAAGAAAATATCAATCTAAAAGATTTAATGACCCAGCAAATCTCTCAGTTTTACTTTGGTAATGTAAAAGAAGAGATTAGTATTAATAATAATATCAGCGAAGATTTTAACATCATTTCTGACCACAGAAGACTCTCTGTCATTTTTGGAAATGTATTATCTAATGCAATCAGATACAGCAATACTCGTAAAACTGACTCATATATAAATATTGGTGCAGAATTAACCGATGAATTTATTTTTGTGATAGTTGAAGATAACGGTATTGGAATTGCGGAAGAATATCTCGACGAAATTTTTAAAATGTTTTTTAGAGTAGGTGATGTTGGTAAAAATGGTTCTGGTTTAGGACTTTACATAGTGAAAGAAACACTGGAGAAGCTAAAAGGCTCAATAGATGTAACTTCAACTTCTGGTAAAGGAAGTACTTTCACCATTAAACTACCCATAAACTAGAGCAACTTTTTTGTAATTCCCTGTTCGCGAAGGCTGATAATCTTTAAAAAAAAATTATAAGGTTTAATTAAAATCTTTAATTATTTAATTTCACCCCATGAATAAGGGTATTTTTTTTTGTGTGCTATTCCTGATATTCTCTGCGTGTGATTCAGGAAAGAAGAGAGAAAAAGAGGAGAATTTAAGCAAATATGTAAATCCATTTATTGGTACAGATGGCCACGGACATACTTATCCGGGAGCATCTTTGCCTTTTTCCATGGTGCAATTAAGTCCAGATAATGGATGGGAAGGTTGGGATTGGAGTTCTGGTTACCATTATTCTAAACCTCAAATAGTTGGCTTTAGTCATACGCATTTAAGTGGTACTGGTATTGGAGACATGCTCGATATTTTGGTAATGCCAACTTTAAGAGATGTTGTAAACGATACAACCGGTCAAGGTAGAGGTTTTATGCAAAGCTTTTTATCTACCTACTCCCATGCAAATGAACAAGCATCACCTGGTTATTACTCTGTAAAGTTTGACCAATCAGAAATATTTGCTGAAATGACCAGTACCAAAAGAGCTGGTTTACATAGCTATACTTTTCCGAAAGGCGACTCTGCTACTGTACTTATAGATCTTGGTTGGTCTGTAAATGATGATGAAGCTACAGATTCATACATGTATGTTGAAAATGATTCATCTACGGTAGTTGGCTATAGATTCTCTAAAGGTTGGGCAAAAGATCAAAAGGTATTTTTTGCAGCAAAGTTTTCGAAAAAATTCGATCGATTTAACCTTGTTAGAAATGGCATTTTAAATAGAGGAACAAACGAAGTTAATACTAAAAATTGTACTGGTTCTTTTCATTTTGAAAATACCGAAAAATTACCCATTCTGCTAAAAGTGGGTATCTCGTCTGTAAGTGAGGAGGCTGCATTAAACAATTTAGAAAATGAGATCACGAATTGGGATTTTGAAGCTATAGTTCAAGAGTCAAAAAAAATGTGGAATTCGGAATTAGAAAAAATATATATCCGAACTCCCGACATTCAAGTAAAAACCAATTTTTATACAGCATTATATCATTTAATGCAATCTCCCAATTTATACAGCGATGCCGATGGTAAATTTAGAGCAGTTAACAATCAAATAGTAAAAGCAGAAGGCTACGATAAATATTATACTTTTTCACTTTGGGATACTTTTAGAGCAGCTCATCCCCTATTTACAATTTTTCAACAGCAAAAAACTGATGATTTTATAGAATCTTTGCTGAGTTTTTATGAAAACAATCCAGATTCTACACTACCTGAATGGGCACTATGGGGAAATGAAACCAATACCATGATTGGCTACCACTCTACCCCGGTAATTGCAGATGCTTGGTTAAAAGGAATTAATGATTTTAATGGTTTAATGGCATTAAGAGCCATGAAAAATACAGCCAACAGTGATGCAGAAGGATTACCATTTTATAAAGAGTTCAAATATATTCCTGCTGATAAACAAAAAGAATCGGTTTCTAAAACACTCGAATATGCTTTTGACGACTGGAGCATAGCCAGAATGGCCGAAAATTTTTCTGATACTGCCGCTCAAAGAATCTTTGATGAAAGAGCGCTGTATTATAAGAATGTATTTGATAAAGGAAGCAATTTTATGCGACCAAAGCTCGAAGATGGCACTTGGAAAGAGAAAGAATCTTTACTTGGTTCGGCAGAAAATAACGATTATACAGAAGGAAATGCATGGCAGTATACTTGGTATGTTCCGCATGATATAGATGGCTTAATAAACCTGATGGGTGGGAAGGATGCTTTTGAAAGAAAATTAGATTCACTTTTTACAACTTCAGCTCCAGAGGAGTTAAGTAAAGAAATCTCAGATATGTCTGGTTTTATAGGGCAATATGTGCATGGAAATGAGCCGAGCCACCATATAGCTTATTTGTATAACTTTATAGATAAACCTGAAAAGACACAAGAAAAAGTAAGACAGATTATGAAGGAGTTCTATAAACCATCTCCCGAAGGTATTATAGGAAATGAAGATTGTGGTCAAATGTCTGCTTGGTATATATTTAGTGCTTTAGGTTTTTATCCTGTTAATCCTGTAGGTGGGGTGTATGAGTTGGGTTCACCCATTGTTCAATATGCAGAAATTTCTTTACCAGAAGATAAAACCTTTATTATCAGAGCGCTAAATCAATCTGATGAAAACGTCTATGTCCAATCGGTAACACTAAATGGAAAGAAAGTAGAAGGTCATTCAATTACTCATGAGCAAATTATGGAAGGCGGAGAGCTAATTTTTGAAATGACGAATAGAATTATAAAATCAACCCAGACATCTTCTAGATAATGTCTGGGTTGATCTTTTCCTAGAGGTTAACCTTATTGTTGTTTTGTATTCCTCTAGCCAGCGGATTACACTGGTATGTATAAACTTCAGTACCTCCTCTAACTTCTACTATTCTGTAGCCTTTATATTCTTGTCCCCAACTACCACCAAAATGCCCATCAAATAAATAAGTTTTACCTCCAGAATACATTGCTTCATGGTGGTCGTGATCGTGCCCATGAAAGATGCATGCAACATTTTCGTATGATTCTAGCATATCGGTAATCTCTTTACAATCTATGCCATTATCCACCCATTTCTTGTGTGAGATATGTAGAAACACAAATACTGATTTTTTGCTCTTATATAATTCCAATTTCTCTTTTACAAAATCGGCATCTGCGCATAAATATTCCCCTTTTTCATTTGAAGTGGTGCAAAGTATAAAACCACTATTCCCTTTTTCAAAACTGTAATTAAATGGTATGTTGAATACTTCCTTCCACAAATCTTCACTTACTTTGTCATGATTACCCTGAGTGGCATAATAAGGTATTTTAAGCTCTTTAAAATAGGCGTTGGCCTCTTTGAGAAGTTTGGGGTCATCGTGAATGATGTCACCGTTAAACACGCAAAAATCTAATCCTTCATTTTCAGCTTCGGCATTTAACCAAGCAACTATATTCCTATAGTACATTTTATAAGCTGTTCCCTTTTCACCAAAATGCCCATCAGATGCAACTGCAAAACGAATTACATCCATCTTACCATCATCATTTTGTTTAGTTTCAGGTTTAGCTGCAAACACCCCTGTAGGAGCCAATATTGTAGGTACACTAGCCGCTAAAGCAGCAGATTTTTTCACAAAATTTCTTCTTGAATTATTTTTATTCATTTTAGTATTCGTAGAAAATTAAACTTAAAAGCTCAAAATACTATCTGTAATCGAATGAATAAAATCTTGGGTATTAATAAATAAGGAACTTAAACTATTACTTTAAGCAAATTCATTTTATTGAGAGAATTATTAGAGCAGATCAAAAGTAAAATTTAGTCATAACCCCATTAAATAAAAATGACTAACGCCACTCGGAGTTAGTCATAAGTCTTTGATTTTAAGAAATTTAATATTGACCTCTTAAAGTGGTTTTACTTCTCTAATATTTCTACTAAGACCGTCTTGGTATCAGCCGTATCAATTAAACTAGGGAAAGGAGTAACTGCTTTTAATACAGCCATGTAGCTTTTATCATCCAAGTCAAAATCTACTGTATCTTGAATCGTGTATCCTTCTGGATGCCCTTCACTAAAGCAGTCTCCCAAGCAAAAATCTAATTCTATTTGCTCATCAGACTCTTTACTCTTAATCTCCCCGTTCACTTTAGTATTACCAGCCCAAAAGCAATTTGCATTCTCAGGACATCTTGAGTCCGAGACTGATTGCAAAGTAAACTCTAAAGCTAGATTTGTTGCTGTTGATAATACTTTCTCATCGATTTTATATTCAAGTTCAAACTCCTCTCCTATTTTAAACTCAGTCGTATCTGGATTTACCTGATCGTCTTTACAACTAAACATTAAAAGAAAAATGAATAAAAAGCTAATTAATCTCATAGTCACATTTTTCTTACAACACGAGAGTTTATTTAATTTTGCTGCATTCATTTTATTCGGAATAACAAAATCATTGTTTTTCCGAATTAATAATTATATAGATTTTATTATCTATATATATTATATAGAAGCAAAATTATTTATAAGTTTCTGTAATTCAGTCACTTATGAGTAGTCATAACTTCATAACTACACCCCTTTCTAGTCATAACTACATACTATTTTAGTCATAATTACTACTAATTCTAGTCGTAAGTATTCCCCTTTCTCGTCATAACTACACCTATCGCTAGTCAAAACTACACCCTTTTGTATTTTTAATTCTTTCTGTCGTGTTTAATTTTAAGAGCTTAATAGTACTTAAAATTTATAAGTTATTGAATATCAGTGTTATATATAGGATTATTATGTTTAGATAGATTAGTCATAAGTACAACCTTTTTAGTCACAAGTCATATTGACTAGTATTTTTTTATCTTTAGTCACAAGTACACCCTTTCTAGTCAGAAGTATGTTTATTGCTATTAAAATGATTTAGTCATAACTACATCCCTTTCTATTCATATCAACTTATAAAATTGATTTTCTAATGGGAAAATACTTAAATAGAGCTCTGAGAGATATCTTTAGTCATAAGTACACCCTTTTATAGTCATATTGAATATTTTTCTATTTAGTCGTAACTACACCCTAAATGATATTTTTTTAAATTTTTTAAAGAAAATATATTAGTCATAAGTACACCCTAAAACAGTCGTTACTATATCCCTATTTAGTCGTAAGTACACCCTTTAATAGTCATAACTACACCTAAAAGCAGTCAAATTGAATGTTTTTTAGTCACAAGTACACCCATTTGTCATTATTAGTGTAAATTTTCCCATATTTGGAAATATCATTCATAATATTCATATTTAGTCAAAATTTAAGCTTGCCATGCCTCACAGAATAAATACAGAGATAGCAAAAGCATTTTTTGAACTACAAAAAGAATTGCCATTTGTGATTAGGTCATATGGTATGACTAAGTCATATATCGTGAGAGAAACGGGTATCCCTAGAACAACTTTTGATCGCAAGATAAAGGAGAGAAAGTTTACTGCGGATGAAATGATTCGGATTTGTGAGGTAATAAACCGATAAAAGATTATTGACATGCAAGAAAAATATATTCACTATCCGGATAAGCTCCTCAAGATTGAAACCAGGCAACAGGTTAGACAACTTTCTTTATATGATGAAACAGGAGCACTTGAGAGTAAGAATGCGCTCAAGATAAGTAAGTCAATAGAACGAGTACTTAACCTAAATGAAAAAGGTGGTAAATATTCTATTGAGTTTCCACCAGAGATTGAACAAAAAGTACCAGAAAAATATAGAGCAATTATTACCAAAGAGCTTAGTGCTAATGAGGTAAGAGTTTTGACTGCTATTGTAAAAATGGCACAAGAAGCTCGTTTTTTTGGCAAACTCAAGCATTACGAAGATATCGAAAGAGCCTATTTTGTTTTTAGTCTTTCTGAACTTTACGAAAACAGTGGAGCTAAAAAAATAAATGGCAAATTTAACCCTAAACAAAGAGAGTTAATTCGTGAGGCAATACTCAATTTACATAGAAAAGAGTTTGTAATTCCTCGTGAATATTTGAGTAAAGACAAGAAAACAAGAATTAAAGAAATATCTATCTCCCCTCTTGTACAATTACATAAAGTACAACAGCTCGAAACGCTTTCGGGTGTAAAGAAAGGTACATTCTTTAAGATTACAATTGATTCTGTATTCTTCGATTTTACTAAAGAAAACAAAAACACCTACTTTAATTTGCCAGCAAACTTAAATAAGCGTTTAAGAGAGATAAATACTGGTAGACCTAATTCTGGAGTAGAATTATTTATAAAGTGTCTTTATCAGGCATCGCATTGTGCCAAGGCAAGAACAATCGAATATGGTTACCAACGTCTTTCGGAGATAATGAGACTCGAAAGATACAAGGAAAACAACAACCATAGCAGAATTAAGAAAACAATTGAAAAAGCATTTAGTACAGCCATGAAACTTTCTATAATTAGCGATTGGAAAGAAGACATGGGTGCTTATGGTGAAAAGAAATTCATCCTATTCCTATCCGAAACAGATAACAGCAAGTAAAAGAGCAGGATTGATTCCCCTGCTTTTTTCAATTTTACTATTTAAAGAATCACTCATCCTCCCTACTACTTTTCTAAAATATTTTACAAGTCTTTCTCGTATGTAAAATATGAATACTGATTAATATCCGTATATATTGATATTAATCAGTATTCATTTATAATTATTGTTTAATATATTATTTATTGGTATTAATTAATGTATAATAGATAATATTAATATGTAATAGTTAACATTATTTTTATTGATATGACTTAATACATATTATTTAATACTAATATGAATTGATATGTATCACTCAAAGTATTTCAATTAAGAGGCTTAAACTGCCAGACTGGTATAATTGAGTATTATCAATTATAAAATCCCTTAAATCGCTTTATTTTGCCTTTATCCTGGAGCTTATATCGTCCAATTGAGAGTTGTTTAAAACAATGATTAACAATACTAAAAGTAATATCAAAAAATATTAATAAACATAGATGAAATATTATGAATACAGTTTAATACTAGTTAATATTGTATATATAAATAATCATTAATATAAACTAATTAATATCAATATTAATCAATTAATATGGAAATCATTGCTATATCAAATCAGAAAGGAGGAGTTGGTAAAACAACTTCAGTGAGTGCAATCAGTGAAATATTATCTAAGTCTGGAAAAAAAGTAGTAATGATAGATCTTGATCCTCAAGCAAATTTATCTAAAGGACTAGGTATTGAAAAACCAGATTATACCATACAAGGTGTTTTGTTTGATGAATATGGAATTGAAGAAGCAGTTGAAGCTATAAACGATAATCTGTTATTGATCCCTTGTACCAAAGCACTTGCCAACTTCGAAATAGAGATGCTAAATGAAATTGGCAGAGAGTATATTCTTAAAAATAAGATTAAAGCATTAGAAGGGCAATGTGACTACATAATATTAGATAGTCCACCAAGTTTGGGTTTGCTAACTATTAATGCGCTTTCTGCAGCAGAATCTGTTTATGTACCAATACATGCTCAAAAATACAGTCTTGATGGTTTGCATGAAGTTTTAGAAACTATAGATAAAGTTAAAGAATTTATCAATCCTGGATTAAAATTTAAAGGAGCATATTTTAATCAATACGATCAGCGAAAACTTTTAACAAGAGCATTAACCGAAGAAGTAAAAGAGATGGTAGGGGAGGAGATGCTTTTAAATACATTTATAAGAGTAAATGTAGCTTTACAAGAAGCGCCAACCTTAGGCAAAAGTATTTTGGAATATGCGCCAGAAAGTAATGGTGCTGTAGACTTTAAAAACCTCACCGATGAAATAATTAGTAGATAAGCAGGAGTAAATTTTTTTTGGAGTATTAATACTAGTTAAGTTATGGAGAAAAAAACCACAGATTTATTCAGAAAAGCAAATACAAAAAGATCAGAACGCCATCCGCTTGATAATTTCAAGAAGGATAGTGATGATGAAAAAAAAGAACAGGAAGATAAAGAAGACAATACGCCTGTAAGAGAAACCCCAAAAATGAGAGAACCAGAACCTGAAGTAGAAGACAAACCAGTAAGGCAGTCTTTTTTATTAGATTTTGAGGTTATGGAAAAAATTAAAGACATAGTTTACTATGAGCGAAGAAATGGAAATTTCGAATACAGTCAGAAAGATGCCATATCTGATGGAATAAAAGCTCTTATAGATTCTAAGGGTGATGTGCCTCAGAGACCAGAAGCTGAAAGAGCGAAAGAAAAACACAGAAGTGATAGAATTAAAAAAGCGAAAAGAAAATCTAGATTTTAATTGAGTACATGTTGTTATAAAATCAAAAAAATACCTATAATTGAACAGCTAACCTATCTAAACTGACATTATATGGGAAATGCCAATGCGGATATTGAATTATTCAAAATACTTCTTAATGAATCTCCGGATGCAATTTTCCTTACCAATACTAATGACTTGGCAATTGAGTATTGTAATGATAGTGCTGTTGAAATGTTTGAGTTTCAATCGCAAGAAGACTTTATAGGTAATTTTGGTCATAAATACCATAAAAAACCACTCTCTATAGAAGAAAGGTCAGCAATTAGAGAAACACTAAGTAAAAATAAAGTTTGGCAAACCGAATACGAATATCTTACTTGTACAGGTAAGACATTTTGGGGTGCCATTACTATCAAAAAAATCAAAGCTGGAGAAAAGTATTATCATAGTGTAAGAATAGAAAATATAACAGAACATAAGCTTGATAAGGAAAGAGCTGAACAAAGTAATTATTATTTAGAGCAATCGCTCGAAGCACTACCTGCATTTGTATATATGATAGACAAATCATATAATATTTTATATGCTAGTAGAGAATTTAAAAACTTCTACAAAAAAGTTATCTACAAAGATTTAAATAAGAACTCGAATATATTTGAGGTAATTAGCGAGACAAATAAATCTAAGAGATTATCCTATTTTGAAAAAGGACTAAGAGGAGAGGAGTTAAAGATATTTGAGGAAAATTTAGTTGATGGCTCCATCCGTAGTTATGAAATACATTTTATACCAATTAAAAATGGTACTGAGGTAGATAAGCTATTAGTTTTCATTTTTGATGTAACCGATTTTACAAGTCAAAAATATCGCCTAGAAGAAAGTGAAAGGAAGTATAGGCTATTAGCAGATCATTCATCTGATATTATTTTTTTACTTGATGCTAAAATGAATTTTTTGTATTTCAGCCCATCAGTAGAAAAAGTGCTTGGTTACAAACCAGATGATGTGATTACGCTTAAGATGAGGGATATTTTAACTCCGGAGTCTTACAAAGATGTTATAGCTATTCACAAAGAATCTAAAAGTGAGATTATCAAAACCAAATTGCAATTTGTAAAAAAAGGTGGTAAGGTAATTTGGGGAGAAAACCATGCCTCTGTTATTAAAGATAGAAATGGCGATATTACTGCATATTTGGTGATTACAAGAGATATTACTCAAGAGAAAATAAAAGAACAATCTTTAAATGAGTTAAATCAAAAGTTGCTAAACTTAAATGCTAGTTTGAGTCAAAGTAATGAAGAACTAGATCGATTTGTTTATCGGGTTTCGCATGATTTAAAATCTCCACTAAACTCAGTGCAAGGTTTATTGTCTTTAATTGAAAATGAAACAAATAAGCAATCAAGACAAGAGTTTATCGACCTTACCAAAAAGAGTATAAATAAACTTCTGGATTTCATCAAAGAGATATCAGAACTCTCAAGAAATGCACAACAAGAGATACATCCAGAATCTATAAATCTGCATACTTTTTTTTCTGAATTAATAGAAAGCCAACAGTTTTCAGAAGATGCTAAAGACATTAATTTTAAAATTGATGTTGACCAACCAAACTCTTTTTTAAGTGATAAAACGCGCTTATCGATTATTTTAAATAATTTGATTTCTAATGCAATTAGGTACAAACGAACTTATAATGTATCGAGTGAAATTAGATTGATTGCCAAAGTGGATGAGAAACAAGTTCAAATTGAAGTTTATGATAATGGACAAGGCATTTTAAAAGAGCATTTAAGTAAGATTTTTAATATGTTTTATCGAGCAAACCAGCACAAAGCAGGCTCAGGTTTAGGGCTATATATTGTGAAAGAAATTTTAGATAAGCTTGAAGGGGAAATTAGTGTAGAGTCGGAAGCGGGAGTGTATACAAAGTTTTTAATTTCTCTCAAAAACATGGCAAATTCAAACCTAAACAAAAAACATCATAAAAAGTGATCGAGCCTTTCTATGATGTTTTAATATTTTTTATAAAATTAAACTATCGAGCATCCAGCCAGTTATGCTGTATCTTTCAGTAAAAACGGGCATTACTTCATGCTCGATTATATCACTTCTAAAACAGACTAATTTGCCACATTCTGGATAAATATCTGTATATAATTCTTCATTACCAATTTCATGATAAGCTCTAAATGCACCACCATAATCTGGTAACCAAGATTCATTAAGATAGCATACAAAAGTTAGTACTCTTGTTTTAGTATGTTGATGTTGGTCTAGGTGTTTCTTATAAAAAGAACCAGAAGGGTATATAGCAAAATGGCATTCAATATCTTGAATTCCTAAATATAAGCCTCGCTTAAGTTCAGTTTTAAGATTGTTTATTTTGTCAAGAAAGTTTTGTGTTTCGGGGAAAGCAGATTTTTTATCAATCCATTTGATATAGTCACCACGAATTTTTTCTACTACTCTGTAATTATCATCTTTACCAATACCTGCTGGTCTCATCACTTCATTTTCGTAGGCATTGTTTGCGATATTTTTTAAAGAAAGAGTTTCAGTAAGATTCAAAAAGTTTTGGATAACACCGAAGCCTTTGTTGGCAATATCATCAATTAATTGTTGAATTGGATCAACATTGGCTTCTTCAAAAGCTGATTTTTCAAGCAACATTCTTTTACCAGTTAAATTAAAATACATTAGCTGGTACGTGCGAATCTTGAAAAGTCACATTTTTTTATTCGATAATTCCCAGATGCAGAATTCTTGCTCCTGCTGGGCTTACTGGATTACTACTCTTGCCAATTACAATTCCTTTTTCTGGGGCATAATAAGTTTGTTTTACTTCTCCAAAAGAATCGTACAGCATTGCGATTTTTTGACCTTTTTCTATGGTTTGGTTTACAACAGGTATTACTTCTAAAATTCCACCAGCATCTGTATATATCCAATAAGATTTGGAGCAACGTACTACAGGGTGTTTAGGAGCGGCCACATGTATATTTAAGATTTTTAGATATGCCAAAGTATTTTGAATACCTATAATTCCAGCTTGTTTCATATCTTCTTGAAAAACCTGAGGGTTACCAAGTTCTATGGTAATACATTTTATATTATTGGCTGCTAAAGCACTTCTAAGGGTGCCATCTGCATTTGCAGTACTAGCTGCTTTTCCATTGAGAATAATTTGTGGATTTTGTATTTCAGCCATTTTAGCGAGTATGGGATCTTGCAAATCTGCTCGTACATAATGTGTATTAATTCTACCAAAACTTGCTGTATGCAGATCTATTACATAATCGCAGTTGCCTTTGAGTTTATCTAGTAATTGGAATGCATAAAACTGGCTTTCATTACCGTTGACTTTGCCAGGCATTGTTCGATTTAAATCTGTTTGATCAGGAAATAATCTATTATTATCTTGGTATGCAGGCACATTGGTAATTGGAATAGCTATAATAGTACCGTTCATCTCAGCTGGATTCACAGTGTTTATAATGTGATGAATAATAGGAATTCCGTTTAATTCATTACCGTGAATAGCAGCATTAATAGCAAGTACTGGTCCGTCATTAGCACCTTTTAAAATAACTACAGGTATATTTATATCTTGACCTAGACCATCTTCTGATATTTTGAGCCAGTAATTATTCTTGGTTCCGGGTGTTATATTTTCCAAATCAATTTTGGTGATATGGGGTATTGATTCGGAGTTTTGGGAGAAGGATAAATTGGGTAAGAAAAATAAAATGCCAAAGCATATAATTGCTTTGGCCATATCAAATAAATTAAAAAGCTTGTTCATTATCTAAGTCGGTTGAAATTTTGAAAGTATGTCGTTATTTACATTCAAAGATACACCGGAACAACCTTTTTCGTCGTAATCCACCATATTAATTACGTAGCGAATTGCCTCAATTCTAGCAGAAGGTTTATTATTTCCTTGAATAATTATCCATGGAGCATTTTCAGAATGTGTTCTGCTAAACATGATTTCTTTATGTCTGGTAAATTCGTCCCATTTACTTTGAGCCAGCATATCTACAGTACTTAGCTTCCATTGTTTTAATGGGTTAATTTTCCTTTGTTCTAATCTGTGTTTTTGCTCATTAATACTAATTGAAAACCAGAATTTTATTAGAATGATACCATCTTCTATTAGCATATTTTCAAACAAAGGTACCTGCTTCATAAATCGCTCGTATTGCTCTGGCGTGCAAAAACCCATTACAGGTTCAACAACAGATCTATTATACCAACTTCTGTCAAAAAATACCATTTCACCAGGGTTGGGTAAGTGTTTAGCATATCTTTGAAAATACCATTGTCCTTTTTCGACTTCAGTAGGTTTTGGTAGTGCAACGATCCTCATGGCTCTTGGATTAAGAAACTGTGTGAACCGGAGTATTGCACCTCCTTTGCCTGCAGTATCTCTACCTTCGAAGATGATAGCCATGCGCTTGTCGTTTTCCTGAACCCATTTTTGCAATTTAACTAGTTCAATTTGCAGTTTCTCCAACTCAATAGCATTAGGACTGCCAGGAATAAAATCGTCTTCAATCATTAATTTAATTTTTAAACTCAGCTGTTTTTACCGGTAAGTATCGCTACAAAGCGATCATTTTCTAAAGAAGCTTTTTGGTGATGTTTAATAATAGCTATTAACCCAGCAGTAGATGCTGGTAGTACTTTTAAGCCTTCTTTTTCACTAAGAATTCTTGCATAATCTATCATGCTTTTATCACTAATATTTTCTGCCCATCCATTTGTATTTCTAATAGCTTGTAAAGCTAAATCACCATCAAATGAATGCCAGTTAATTAGCGGTTCGTTAATGATGGTTTCTTTAATATTTTCTGGTTGTAGGTCTTCATAATTATCTTTGTTCTTTAAAAATGAATGAACAATTGGGTTTTTTTTATATGAAGAACCGGCTACCATTATTGGAATTCGCGAGGTTTTTCCTCTTCTGTATAATGAACTGAATCCTTTATAAACACCAGCTAGTACAGTTCCATTTGAAACAGGAACAGCCACAATTTTAGGAGCATCTCTTAACTCATCATAAATTTCGTATGCAATGTCTGCATAAGCTTTAAGTTGGATAGGAGTGTTTGCACCGCCAGGGTTAGCATCGTACCAATCATTTACTTTTGCAGCATCGTTAGATATCTCAACTGCTTTCTCATAATCACCCGGAGTTCTTATAATGTTTGCTCCAAGTTCTTCCATCTCAGTTACCCTTTTTGTGTGGTAATGTTCAGGAATATGCACAAAGCATTTTAACCCTGCCAATTTAGCAGCTAGTGAAACAGAAACACCATAATTCCCACAGGTGGCTACACTTAGTGCATCATAGCCACGTCTTAACGCATCGTGGCATTGCGCAAAAGCAATTCTGTCTTTTTGAGTTCCAGTAGGGTTATTTCCTTCAAACTTTAAAAATAACTGACGGATTCCACTTTCTCTTTCAATACTTCTTGCTCTTACTAAGGTTGTGTCACCCACTTCAGAGTCGATTATGTCTTCAAAAGCTTCTAGTCTTTCTTCAATTATTGAATCTTTATCTAATACAGTTTCTACTTGTGGATAAAGCTCTGAAGGAAGATTATAAACACTGTTTTTTATAAATGTTGTCAAAATTAATTTATTCTAAGGTTTCAGTTTATTAATTTAATAGCAATGACGAAAAGTTTCAAAAAAGTCACAAAAAAAACCTGTTCTTAATAAAAAGAACAGGTTAGGTATTTTAAGAATAAGTTAATTTACCTTTTCATGAACTTATAAGAATATAAGTTAGTCTTATATCTTATTTTAAGAATGTACATTCCTGTTTGTAAACTACTTACATCTAATGATTCTTCTAAAATATTGTTGGTCTTATCAAGACTGATTTTTTTCACCATTTTACCTGTTACATCAGAAACTTCGAAATGGTATTCGCCAGTTTTGTCATTATCAATATTGATAGACATTTTATCTGATACAGGGTTCGGGTAAATATTAATGCCTTCGGCTATCAACTCTTCAATACCCAATGGTTCATCTGCTTGATCTAGAATATTTATTGTAAATACTGTTGAAATTACTCCACCATTTTTATCATCAGCCTGAATTTCAATCTCATAGATAGATTTTAACTCATAGTTAAATTTGACTTTGGCTATTAATTTATGGTCATCTATTTCAAAATAAGTAGAACTTTCATCATCAATTAAAGTAAATTGATGAGAATCGTTATCAACATCTTCAACATCTATATGAGCTACTTCTACACCAATCTCATTGTTTTCAGTAATTGTATCTTTACTAATTGTTAGATTATAAGGTGCATCGTTTACAGCAGTAAAACTGAAAGTTACAATACCTGCATGAGCAGAAGATTTAAGTCCATTTGAGACATAGTATTCAAAAGAAGTTTCTCCATACCAGTTAGTGTCCGGTACAAATATTAAGTTATCCAATTCTCCAGTCAATATTTCGGCTCCATCTTCTACTTCTACAGTGTTTAACATCAGTTTACCTGTATCTGGCAGAGAAGTAATTTTAATTTCGATTAAAGATTCTGTTGTATCAACATCATAATAGCTATCTTCGAAATCTGCCAGACTTAATTGAATCGAATTATCTTCTTCAGCTTTCTTAGTAAAATTACCAGCAGTTGGTAAATTTTCATCTAAGAAAACAAATGTAACTGTATCAAGGGCTTCGGTATATTGTAATGGTGCCTGATGATCATTTACAAGGTACAGTATTAACTGATGCTGACCAGTTGGAACTTCTTCTAGATCATATGAACCTGTCATATTATATAAAGTTACATAATCTTGATCGTCTAGTTGCAAATGAGCATGATCGTAAATTGCAGTTGATCCTGAAAACTCATAGGTAACAGTAAAATTACTTGAGTAAATCTTCTCATTATCAGAAGGGTAAGTAATCTTAATAGATGGTTTATCTTCAGAATTGTATACTACAAAAGATACAGAAGTATAAGCCTGTGCATTTGTAAGCAAAGTATCACCAACACCAATTAATTCAATTTTCACTTCGTGTTCACCAGTACTTACTTCGTTAAAAGTATAGCTTCCACTTAAATCAGTTAATACTTCAGGAGTTTCTTCATCTAATGTGATTTGCATACCTGCAATTGCAGATTGATTACCATATAAGGTATAATCTATCGCAAAAGAAGTATCAAATACATTTTCCTGATTTTGTGGAGAAGTAATTACCACACCTGGTTTATCATTCTCATCTTGAGAATAAACAATTTCAAAAGTTATAGATTTAACTGACTCATCTGTAGTTAGAGGAAGGTTATGACCTAAAGCTACTGATGCAGTTACAGTATGTGTACCCGGAGTTAAATTGGTAAATATGAATGAGCTATTATCTAGATCATGTGCATATTTTGTTGGATCATCATCTATTTGAAAGAAGATATGATCATAGGAAGTTTCATCACCAAATAACACATACTTAATTTCAGCATCAGGGCCTTCTATTTCTTCTCCTGCATCAGGTGAAGTGATAATTATACCAGCGTCCATGGTATCATTAGTAGTAACTTCTAAAGTATTACTACTTTCTGAAGCAGCTCCTGTATTGTCATATGCAATTATATAAAAATCATAGTCGGTGTTAGCAGTAAGATTACCTACTGTATATTTTGTTTTTTCAGTAGTAGCTACTACTTCACCATCTTGATATATTTCATAGTAGTCAATCCCATCCATATCACTGGCACTTGTCCAGTTAAATGTTACAGTTCTGTCAGTTATTTTTGATTGTGATAACACAGGAGTAGTTGGAATATCTGCTGATATTTTCACCAATTCAATATAATCAAGTGCTCCATAACCAGCATTTGCTTCAATCTCTAGATAATGTATTCCTTGATTTAGAAAAACTTCACTAGAAGTCATAGTGCCCCAATAAGAACCACCAAGGTCTGAACTCGGCCCAGCAATAGTACTATCTACACCAGTGAATGTTATTTCCTCATCATCTAGATAGAAATTATATCCATTAGGCCAATAACTGTTATTTTTTACTGAATTACCAGAACGTACTTGAGCATTTATAATAAAATTACCTGGAGTAAGTATAGCATTGGCAGTTTCAATATCAATAGCAATTTTAATTCTATCTCCAGTATCAAATAAACCAACAGATTTTTCCTGACTGTTGAAGGTTGAATATGCAAGCCCGATATCACTCGATCCTTCATCAGTTACTATTTCATAATATTCTTCAGCTTCTAAGAAAGAAGACTCAACCAACTCAAAGTAAGCAGTTAATGTAGAATTAGTAGTTGGGTTCGTATATATATGAGTACGAGATTTTCCATTTGACCAGGACTTAAATGCATATTTTTTACCATCGAGATCCTGTGGCGAAACAGCAGTTATTTCCGTTTGGAAACCAATTAACTCATCAAGAGTATATGGTGTAGTTCTTGGTTGATTTGCTACTGTCAGTTTTAAACCAGAAGGTTCTGTTTGGAATGAGATATTAGCTTTTTCTGGACGAATTGTAACAGATTCACTTGTTGAAATACCATCTTCATCAGTAACAGTTAGTGTAAAAATGTAGCCTGTATCATCATGGTAACTATGGCTACCATCAGACGAAATTGTATATGTTCCTGATATATCTTTATAAGCACTTACGCCTGGGTGAGTGTGGTCATCATGTAAGAAGACTATTTCCCAAGAATAATTTGAAGCATCAAGGTCACCATCATCGGTTGCTGAGCCAGAGAAGTTAATTATATCGCCTGCAACAAATGTTGATCCATCTGTTGGAGAAGTAATAGTTACAACTGGAGGATCACCAACTGTAATAGTGATTTCATCTGAAAATGATTTTTCACCACCGATACTAGTTACTGTTAATCTTGCTGAAAAAGACCCTTTGTTTGTATAAGTATGTGTTGGGTTTTGATCTGTACTGGTATTTCCATCACCAAAATCCCAAGAATAAGTTAGCGGTGTATTATCACCAATTATAGCAGCACCAGTAAAATTAACTTCTAGTGGAGTACCACCTGTTGTAACATCAGCAGATGCTTCTGTAATTACAGGAACAGCAGTACCAGTATAGGTTATCTTTTTAAGAAGACCATTTGTAAAGTCTGCTATATCAAGATAATATATTGAACCATCTAAACCTTGTATTAATGAAACAACACCTTTTTTACCAGTAGCAGGTCTGAATACTATAGGTTCACCAACAGGCATCATGTCATCGTCTAGCTCTAGATACTGGATCCAGCTTTGAGCATAATCTGAGAAGAAATATACTCCCTGATATTCAGAAGGGTAAGTGCCATTTCTGTAGATAAAGCCTCCAGTAATAGAATTACCTCTACCTGGTTTATGAGCGTATGTATAGACAGGATCATCGAAAGTTGCATTTTCACAAGCACCATTTTCATCTCTACCAGATTCACCACAGTCAGGCCAGCCATAGTTAGCACCTTTTCTGCCATAGTGTATATCTTCCCAAGCATGATAATGGTCATTACCACCAACTTCACCTATTATAAAAATGTCCGATTCTTCGTCGTAATAACCTCTAAAAGGGTTTCTTAAACCCCAAGCATAAATTTCTGGAAGTTCACCGTTTGGTCCGGTTTCAGCGCCATTGTTATAAAATGGGTTATCAGCTGGAATAGAACCATCAGTATATATTCTATATAGTTTTCCTTGCTCTAAGGTGTTGTCTTGAGTTTTATTCTCTTGGAACATGTCGCCAACAGCAAAATACATGATGCCTTCATCTGAAATATCCATTGCACCACCGAAATGATAAAGTTGGCTTTCAGGATTATATATGTATGTACTTTCCCACAGGACATATTCACTATCAGGATTAGCTGTATCACCAGAACTTGTAAACCTAGAAATTCTTACATGGTATTCTGTAGTAGTGTGGTAGACATAGAAATAACCGTTTGCTTCAAAGTTTGGATCAAGTGTGATTGATAATACACCTCTTTCAGAACCAGATTCAACATTTGGAACAGTCATGAAAGTGCTTTTTGTAACATTACTAGGGTCTACAAGATATATATCTCCAGCTTTTTCTGTCACTAATATCTTACCGTTGGGAAGAGCTACCATATCTGTAGCAGTACCTAGACCTGAAACAACCAATTGGTCTGTAAAGTCATCTGGAATGAAGCTAGAATGATTGGCTAAGACATAAGCATTTATACTAAAAACATTTAATAAAATGCAGATTGTAGTAATGAAAACCAGTTTAGTTGATTTCATTTGATTGAATTTTTTGAGGATTTAATTATTTAAATAACATGTTTAATGTGGATAGTAGGGTTTAGACAAAAATTAAAAAACAATCAACGTGGGTCAAATTTATTACATATGAAATTAAAATCTCTAATATGAAGTGAATTGCTCATAATTCTTTAACTTTTGTTATCAATGAGAGACTTCTTTTTAGTACAAAACCTTGAAAAAACATTAATTTTCCAATAATAACACTGATTAATCACCTTTCTGCCAAATAAATAACCAATTTTGATTAACATAAATGCTTAATCCATCTATTTACTAAATTTTACTATTAAGATTGATTACTAGCTTTAATTGAAATGGTAATGGAACTTTTGGAAAAGATTTGATCTATTTTTTATTAATTTCTTACATTTCTGTTTTTCTTCATTTTTGTAAACTTTTGAAAAATCAAGTGAATGATTATGAGATAGTTATAAAAAATCACTTGAAAAATTTTCATGAATTCGGGTAAAAAGTTATATTTCTTTTATCAATTACATTAGTAAATATGGAGTATGACTAGCTTTAGAATTCGCCCTAGAATTAAGCAAATTTCCCCTTTAAAATCCGAAGAAGTACAAAGTAGGATTCATCAGGCAGTAGAAAACAGTAAGGGTATGTGTACCACTTCTGTAATACCTGGTTATATTACTTTGAGAGTTCGGCCTGAAGACAGGCATTTTTGGTCGCCTCAACTCAACCTAACATTCGAAGAAAATGATGATGGAGAAACAATTATAAGAGGATTATATGGTCCTAATCCACAAGTATGGACGATGATTTTCTTTGGATATGCTACTTTGGGTGTAGCATTCTTTTTTATTCTAATGTATGGCATGACTCAAATTACACTAGGTAAAGAAGCTTTAATATTATGGATACTGCCAATAATAGCAATTTTGGCATTAGTCCTGTATTTAATAAGTCAGTTTGGACAAAAGTTAGGGGCAGAACAAACTTTTATTTTACATCACGTTTTTGAAGAAGCAATGGGTGAGCATGTTAGAATAAAATAAATAAAATGATTATCCGTATTCTTACCACAAGCTCAAGTGAGCGTACAAGCAATTAATATTCTGTCAAAAATATCATTTTCAAAGTATCTTCTATTGAGTTTGTAACAGAACTCATCTAGATAATTCTGTAGATACCCTGGCCTTGTATGCTGATATATCCCTTGTAGGACTTTCTTTGCATTCCCAATGGCTGTATGTACCCAAGGTAGTTTGATATGGGCCTGTTTTGAGGGCACTTTTTCCACATCCATCTCGAACTCTCCTGTCAGTGACTGATAGGTTGAATAGCCATCTGTAATCATCTTGGCATTCTGGGCAACATGCCGGGTAATCGTATTTCTAGCAGTTTCTACTGTAAAATCAGCGCATACAGCCATTTTGAAATACTTGCACCTTTTAGAAGGGCGGTGTTTTTTAGGCTGTAGCACCACCTCTGTCTGTGCAAAGACCATCGCCATGGTCTGCTTCTGGCTCCCCCTTCCCCGCTTTCTCTCCTCTTCCTTCTGCCCCTCGGGTACTAGTGTTTCAAAGAACCCTTCGTCTACCTCAATATTGCCTCCCAGCAAGTAGTGGTTGTCCCGTTGGCCCATCGCAGAGCGTATTTTGTGCATCATTGCCCAGATAGGTTCATAGCGCTTATGATTGAGCTGCCTCTGCACATTACAGGCAGAAGAACCTTTCTTGCTACAGCCCATCAGCCAGATAGCAACGAACCAGTAGCGAAACGGAAGTTTGGAAGCTTCCATGATGGTGCCACTGCGGAGGCCTGTCCTAAAACTGCATGACTTGCATTGGTACATCTGCTTGCTATTTAGCCAGTAATGCTCTTGGCTACCGCATTTCTTGCAACAAACACCTGCTTTATCCCTGATTTCCTTGAAACACTCACGGCATACCTGCTCATTGCGGTACGCTTACATGAATTCAATAATACTATCCATAATGACCTGTTTTTGAGCTAATTTCGAAGCGCAGACCATACCCTATTTACTTTGTGGTAGCTTTACGGATAATCATTTTAAATAATTACTCACCTAACTTTTTTATTGACTTTTGATTTGGTATGTTTTCAGGAACGATATTTTTTTCTACTAAAGTTTCTCTTACTGCTGAATGATTAGCTTTATTATCACTTTTGATATCTTCTTTATTTTCAATTTTATTTTGAAGTGCATTGTAGTGAGTCATATTAGTAGCCAAATCTCTAGCCGATAGAAGTACTGTTTGTAGTTCTTCATCTGGAATAGGTTCACCATTAAAAAGGATTTTTCTACCAGCAAAATCTATTTCTATATAATCTTGTTCAGAAAGCCCTAAATCTATTAATGCATTCTTAAATTTTTCTTTAGTACTTTCTAGTTTAATAAATGCAGCAAATCTTTTATTTTGAGAAAGATGAACTAGCTGTTCTTCACATCTAATAAAGTATTTTCTAGCTTCTCGACCTTTATCGGTTCTTTGTAGCATAGAAATCTCTTTGGCAGCAGAGAGTGTAAGGTAAAATTCTTTTAAAATCTGACGGTGTACTTTTTTGGACGCCGTAAAATAATCTAGGTTTTCTTCGAAGCCATATTCAAGCATACGCCTAATCCAGTTTCTAAAAACTGTTTTTACTTCAAGAAATTCATGAAGTTCACGCGCATTTACCAAATTACCCTCATAAATCTTAACTAATTCCATATTCTCCCTTGTTTCTTAAAGTCTTAATTTATTGAAATATGTTTTAGATAAAAATCTGTTGCAAAATAAATAATCTTAAAGTTTAATTTTTAAACCCAATGATTTTTTCATTGTAAGAAGTGCTTCAGCATTACCTTTTGCATCATCTACAGGGTTATGGGTGTGTTTTGTAACTCTTAAATGTTTGAAGTTTTTAAATGTATCTTTTACCAAACCTTTATACATACTCCCTAGATTTTGAGAACTATGCCCAAATGGATTACTACCTATAAAGTGATAAAAATACCAACAGATAAACATCCAATCAAAGCCATTGTTATCACTTATAAAAACAGGTCTATCTTTTACATTATCTAATATCCAATTTTTGAACTCTAACATTACAGATTTTGGATTATCAAATAGAAGAGTCTCCTCTCGGGTGAACCCTGATACAGCCAAAGCTTCTGGTATAAATTGATTTGATATAGGTTTTAACTTCCCATAAAAGGTCTTATCTAGTGAAGAATTAACGATTACGGCACCAAAGGAAACCATTGAATAATCTCCTGGAATAGGTCCATCGCTTTCTATATCTACCATTATATAGGTCATAACATTGTCTACTTACTTGCAAAAACATCTTAAAACTTACTTCACTACAGTATTCACTTAACTAGTAGCAACTTGTATCGTTAGTATTTACACAAATTAACATGATACTTGACAACAAACTTCAATATTAATATGAACAGAATCCAACTATTAGTTTTTCTTTTTTTTGTCACGTCTATAAATTACACATTTGGCCAAGGTTCATTATCTAAAGGTTTAGTAGCTTATTATAAGTTTGATGGTAATGCAAATGATGAAGTAGGCGGGCATAATGGACAGATACTTGGTGCTGAAATTCAAAGTGGAATGAGATGCGGCCAAGATGCTTACTACTTTGATGGCTACAAAAGTTATATAGATTTTGGTAACGATAAAGAATTTAACACAATAAAAGAAGGTGTTACTGTTTCTGTATGGGTTTATGTAGAGCCCAAAAATAAAGTAGGACTAAGTTTGTTAGCCGGAAAATGGGCATTTAATAAAAACAGAGACCAGTTTGGGTTGTTTCTAGGCGGGAAAAATACAGTAGCATTTTCAGTAGGTGATGGCTATACTTTAGAGGAAGGAATTTTTGGTAAAAATATGTTGCAAAGTGAAACTTGGTACCATTTAGTTGGAGTGTGGAGAGCCAATGGAGACATGGCAATTTTTATCAATGGAGAGTTGAACAACACAGGTAGGCAAACTGGTAGAGGAATTAATCAAGAATCGGATGTAAGCTTTAAAGTAGGAAGGCAAGTAGATGGAGCAGATAGACCTTTTAAAGGTTATTTAGATGAAGTGAGAGTTTATAACAGGGCATTATCAACTAGAGAAATTGAGCAATTATTCGACAAAGATTTTGGTGCCTGTAACCAAATGATAGTTCAGGGGAATGTAATTGATAAAAGTAATGGTGAGCATCTTGTTGCAGAAGTTATAGTTGAAGACTTAAAAACTGGTGAGATAGTAAAAAAGGCGGAAGTTGATCCAGAAACTATGGAATATAGTATTTCATTATCTGTAGGAAAAAAATATGCAATTTATGGTAATAAAGAATCATACTTTCCTGTGAGTTCTGTAATAAATTGTGAAAACCTAGAGCCACAAAGTGTAACTAGAAAAGATTTGGAAATGGTGCCATTTAAAGTTGGTGAAACTGTTCGATTAAACAATATTTTCTTTGACACAGGGAAAGCGACTCTTCGAGATGAATCATTTAGAGAATTAGATAGGGTAATTAAACTTTTTACTTATGCGCCAAATCTTAAAATTGAAATAGATGGTCATACAGATAATGTGGGTAGTGTAAATAGTAACAAGCAACTTTCAGAAGCAAGAGCTAAAACAGTTAGAAATTATTTACTTTCTAAGAAATTATCAGAAGAGAAGATTGAATATCTTGGATTTGGTGAGTCTTCTCCCATTGCAGATAATGAATCGGAAACAGGGAGACAGTTAAATAGAAGAGTTGAGTTTAAGATTCTCGATTTGTAAAAATTTTAAATAGAATCCAATTTCAAAAAAAGCGAAGGAAAACCTTCGCTTTTTTTATGTCTTGTCATTATAAAACAGTATAGCATAGGCCAGATTCAGGTAATTATAAATTGGTTCAATTACCTTAACAAGGTATATTCAGTTTAATAGCTAATTATTTAATATGAAACTGAAGTATCTTTTAATACTAATTATCTTGTTTATTGTAATTCCAACAGTAAAGGGTGATGTAAAAAATTATTTAAAAGTTTATGATTTAAGATGTGATTACCTAAAAAATCCATTAGGAATCGATAATCTTCATCCACAATTTAGTTGGAAAATTTCCTCTCAAAAAAAGCATATTATTCAACAAAGTTTTGAAATTCAAATAGCTCAAACCATAGGAGATTTAGTTACCGGGAAATCGCTTTTGTTTGATGCCAAACTTAATACTTCATCTAATTTATTTAATTACAACTCAGAAAAACTGAAAGAAAAGACAAGATATTATTGGCGAGTAAGGGTTACAGATGCAGAAGGAAATACTTCTCAATGGAGTGAGATAAATTGGTTTGAAACAAGCATTATAAGTAAAAGTTCTTGGGTGGCTAAATGGATAAAAAATCCATTGTTTAATGATGATAGTCTGAATAGCAAACCTGCTCCTTATTTTCGAAAAAGTTTCACTATTAATAATGTTCCTAAAAACGGGAGAATTTATGTGACTGGCTTAGGTTATTTCGAATTATACATCAATGGAAAAAAAGTAGGAGATCACATTCTTGATCCTGTAAAAACAAGGTACGATAAATCAGTGAAATATCTCACGTTTGACATTACCGATCATTTAAAAATAGGTGAGAATGTAATTGGTTTAGTTTTAGGAACTGGTTGGTATAATCATTTTGCAAATGCAGTTTGGAGGTTTGACAGTGCACCGTGGCGTAGCTATCCAGAGTTGATTTGTCAGGCAGAAATTGATTTTGAAAATGGAGAAAAGATCCAAGTTAATTCAGATGAAACTTGGAAAACAGCTCAAGGGCCAATTCTTTTTGATGGAATAAGAAATGGCGAAACTTATGATGCCAGAATGGAAATATCTGGTTGGAGTGAATCAGGTTTTGATGATACAAAATGGAAACAAGCCATCTTAAGTGATAGTCCCAAAGGTAAATTATCTTCTCAAATGATTGAGCCAATTAAAGAGATACAGGAGATAAAACCAGTTTCTGTTAAAGAGGTGAAACCAGGAGTTTGGGTATTTGATATGGGGCAGAATATTGCAGGTTATTGTCGACTGAAAACAGCAGGTCCAACAGGAGCCAGAATCTCTCTCAAACATGGTGAAAAGTTATATCCAGATGGAAGTGTTGAACAAAAACAGATTCTCAGGTTTTTAAAATCAGGTGAAGCTCAAACTGATCACTATATATTAAGAGGTGAAGGTATGGAGGTATTTAAACCTCATTTTGTTTATCATGGCTTTCAATATGTAGAAGTTTTAGGATTAACTCATACACCAACATTAGAAACACTAACAGGGATTGTACTATATACCTCCTTTGAAAATGTAGGAAACTTTCTCTGTTCAGATCAAACACTCAATCTTCTACAGCAAAATACCAGATGGTCTTTTATTGGAAATTATCATGGTATACCAACAGATTGCCCACACAGGGAAAAAATTGGGTGGACAGGTGATGCGCAACTAGTAGCCGAAGCTGGTTTAATGAATTACAAAACTCAAAGAGCATATATTAAATGGCTAGACGATTTTGTAGATGAACAACAAGAAAATGGCGATTTACCCGGAGTAATACCTTCTAGTGGTTGGGGCTATGAATATGGTAAAAACCCAGAAACGAGACATCTTGGATATGGACCTCAATGGGAGGGAGCTTTTATTCAATTAACATGGGATTTGTATCTACATACTGGTGACACAACTATATTGAGCAGGTTTTATGCACCAATGAAAAAATACATCAATTTCTTATATCAAAATACAGATAATTATACTTTAAACTTTGGAATAGACGACCATAAACCTGTTAGCACTAAAACAGAAGGTGATATTCTTGCTTCGGGTTATTTATACAATTTCACCAACATAATGAGTAAAATAGCATCAATTCTTAAAGAAGAAGAAGATCAAAGCTATTTTGATACTCAGATTCCTAAAATTAAAAATGCATTCAATAAAAAGTATTACGATGCAAAAACAGGAACTTACGGAAATGGAGGTCAAACATCGTTGGCTTTAGCACTTTATTTTCAATTAGTGCCAGAGGGTGAGAATCAAAAAGTTTTTAAAAATCTATTACAAAATATTGAAGAGCATAATTATCATTTTGATGTGGGAGTTGTGGGTTTAAAGTTTTTATACAATGTTTTAAGAGAATATGGAAAATCTGAGATACTATATAAAATGGTAACTCAAAAAGATATTCCTGGATATGCTTATTGGTTAGAGCAGGGTGCAAATACATTGTGGCAAGATTGGGATGGTTCCATGTCTCATAATCACATTATGTTTGGAACTGTAAGTGAGTGGTTTTTTGAGAGCATTGCGGGTATCCAACTTGATAGCGAAACTCCGGGAATGCAGCATTTTTACATTAAGCCAGATTTAATTCCTCAGCTTACTTGGGCAAGTGCCGAACACGAAAACAGATTTGGTAAGATTATATCTTCTTGGGTAAAGAAAGAAAACTATACTATATATAATATAGAAATACCGGCTAACTCATCAGCTAGCTTCAGGTTACCAACAATCAATTTGAGTCTGATAGAGATAAATGGTGAAACGCTTAATCAATCTGAAAAGGATGTTATTTATCAGCAAGATCAAGTGCATTTTCTAAAACTGTATTCCGGTAAATATAATATTGTAGTCAAAAACCATTGAATGTTGAAGCTTAGGTATTCATTATTTATCTTGCTGCTAGTAATTAGTTTATAGATAAAATAATTTGATTTGAAACTTCAAAACCTATTCCTCATACTTACAATACTAGGAGCAATTATTCCTATGAGTCAGTTTTATCAGTTTTTAATTACCAGTGGTTTAGATTTTCAACTTTTTGTTGATCAGCTATTTGCCAATTATATTTCAACATTTTTTGCTTTAGATTTAATCATATCTTCCATTGCATTTATGGTATTTGTAGTTATTGATTCAAAAAGAATTCAATTAAGTTCTTTTTGGGTTTATATATTTTTAAATCTTATGTTAGGCTTATCTGTTGCACTTCCTTTTTATCTTTATAAAAGAGAATAAAATTAAATTTAGCGGCAAATTCAGGTGAGTAAAACTAAGTCTTACCTATTTATGTTATCGGCTTTAGAGTTAAAATCAATTTAAAATATGGTAAAACATTTACCAGAAAATTTAGCATGAATAAACCTTTCATTAATAAAATTTATCTTTCACACCAGGATTGTGTTGGATGTCCTTCACCCGAAATGGTTCAGGATTTTTTTGTTGACTTACTGGGTACCTTATTTTCAGATTACTCTAAAATGCAATTCAATTCTATAAAAGAATTTGAACTACATATAGAGAAATTAAAATTGCAGTTAGATCAGATTTTATATAGAAGTCCTGGAGAAAGTGATATCTCAACAGAAGCTTTAGTGGAAGAGTTTTTCGAGCAAATTCCAGTAATACATAAAAAGCTTGAGCAAGATGTACAAGCTATGTTTGAGGGTGATCCGGCAGCAAAAAGTACAAGTGAAGTAATTAGAACTTATCCGGGATTTTACACCATAGCTGCATATCGTTTTGCTCATGTATTACATAAACTTGGTGTAAAAATTATTCCTAGAATTATAACAGAACATGCGCATAGCAAAACAGGAATAGATATACATCCGGCTGCTGTGATAGGAGATTATTTTTGCATAGATCATGGCACTGGAATCGTAATAGGTGAAACCACTAAAATTGGTAATTATGTAAAAATTTACCAAGGGGTAACTTTAGGAGCTTTAAGCGTAAATAAAGAAGACGCAGAGAAAAAGCGACATCCGACAATTAGTGATAATGTGATTATTTATGCAGGAGCAACTATTTTAGGTGGAGAAACTGTAATAGGACACGATTGTATAATTGGTGGTAATGTTTGGATAACCAAGAGCTTGCCTCCGCATACTAAGATATACTATCAGGCAAAAATGTCGAATGGAGATACAGGAGAAACTGATATAGTGATTTATAAAAACAAATTCAATGAAACTATCTGAATTAATAGGCAATACACCGCTGGTTGAATTTCAGCATATACCAGTTAATAAAAATGTAACCATCTACGGAAAACTTGAAGGAAACAATCCGGGAGGAAGTGTAAAAGATAGAGCTGCTTATGGTATGATTACAGAAGCACTTAAGCGTGGAGATATAAAACCTGGTGATAAATTAATAGAAGCTACCAGTGGTAATACTGGTATTGCATTGGCAATGATCGCCAGAATTATGAATCTGGAAATGACTCTTGTAATGCCAGAAAATGCAACACATGAAAGAATACTCGCCATGAAGGCTTATGGAGCAAAAGTAATTTTAACTCCTGCTGAAAAAACAATTGAGTATTCTAGAGAATATGCAGATAAAAAAGCCAAAACAGAAGGCTATTTTCAACTAAACCAATTTGCTAATAAAGACAATTACATGATGCATTACCGCAGTACAGGTCCAGAAATCTGGAACGATACTAATGGTAATATAACACATTTTGTTTCAGCAATGGGAACTACCGGAACAATCATGGGAGTTTCAAAATATCTGAAAGAGATGAATTCTGATATAAAAATTGTAGGTACACAACCAACAAATGGTTCTAACATTCCAGGTATTAGAAGATGGTCTCCTGAATATTTGCCAGAAATTTTTGAGCCCGATAGAGTAGATAGAGTGGTAGATGTAAGCCAAGAAGAAGCTACGTTAATGACTAGGAGAATGGCAAGTGAAGAAGGAATTCTTGCTGGAATGAGTAGCGGAGGTGCTTTGTTTGCAGCTCTTAAAATTGCTGAAGAAATAGAAGAAGGTGTTATTGTTTGTATTATTTGCGATAGAGGCGACAGATACCTCAGTTCTGACCTTTTTGCGTAAAAAAAAGAGGTTTCTGGCAGAACCGGAAACCTCAATATAACATCATAATTGTTTTTATTGCAATTGATGTGTCAGAATCAATTTTTTTTGTTAGTAAATTACTCTTCTAGCCGATTTCAATTATCAAGTAATTAGCTATATAATTGTCAAAATGTCTTCTTAGCGTTAAAATATTAGCGTTAAATAAAAGTAATGTAGCGTTAAGGTCATTAGTAATTAGCGTCTATTTAAACTCCTAGCATTATAATGTTGATTGATTAATGGAACTTTGTAATTCCTTAAGTTGCGTTAAAGTATTTTTGTGATGTTGTAGTTTTTAAAACAATTCCTATGAAAAATTTAAATATCAATTAATAATTAGCGAAATCTGAATAACTAATTGAGAAAACTCTGCCAAAATCACAAATAACTGAAAACCAGAATGTTGCAAATTCACATTAATCAAAAATGATGATAAATTGTCCTAATTTGGGACTTCTTCTAATATTTGGACTATTAAAGCTGATTGTAGCTGAAAGAAGATAAGCCGATTTTTTTCTTGTAGGTTAACCTGTTATATTTTTACTGTAATCGCTTGGGATTAGATATATAACTTATATAGTTAATATAGTGATTTTTTAAATATTACAAGCTATTTTATTCTAAAAACATAAGTTTAATATCGAGTTTTCCTTTTTTTTAAAAGAAAATATTAAAATAATGCTGATTTGAAAAAAGAAATTGTATTGTATGGATTATTTATGGGATTACTTCTAATCGTTCTTAGGCTTGTTCAGTATAAAATGCTTATAAGAGATGTTAAAATTGAACTGTACGCAACCTTAGTAGCAATTCTTTTTTTAAGCTTAGGTATATGGTTCGGTAGAAAGTTTTTTATTCAACCAATTAATGGTTCATCTTCTAAACATATTTCAGAAAAAGAGCAATTAAGCAAAGTACTTAACACAGAGCACGATTTAAGTAAAAGAGAATTTGAAGTGCTTGAAATGATGGCTCAAGGTTATACAAATCAGGAAATAGCCGATAAATTATATGTGTCTTTAAACACCATAAAAACACACACTTCCAATATTTACTTCAAACTAGAAGTGAAGCGAAGAACTCAGGCGGTAAAAAAAGCCAGAGAAATGCAGATTTTATAGTCCGATTAAGCCAAATTTTGTAAAATCACCCGAAAGTATGATTGATTTTTTGGCTATTTCCCCCACTTTTGGCTCAAACAAATAAATTATCATGACAAGAAAAGTACTCATATTCGGATTGGCTACCGGATTTATTAATATTATAATTGGCCTTAGCACTGCGCCTCTCTGGATGGAACATATGGATTTTTCTACCGGAGAGATTTTAGGATATGTTAGCATTTTGCTTGCTTTAACTATGGTTTACATTGAAGTAAGATCGTACAGAGATTCAGAGTTAGATGGAGTAATCAGTTTTGGTAAAGCTTTAGGAGTGGGTGTGTTAATTGTACTAATAGCTTCGGTAATTTATGTAATAGGCTGGTCGCTGTATTATAAATATATGATGCCCGATTTTCAAGATAGATTTTTAGATTATTCTATCATGCAAATTAATCAGAGCGATTTTACAGAAACAGAGAAGCAAACTCAAATAAAAGAAATGACAAGTTGGATGGAATCTTATAAAAATCCACTAGTGATGATGGCTTTTACATTTCTAGAATTTTTTCCAATTGGGTTTATTGTTGCCCTTATTTCAGCTTTTATTCTAAGTCGTAAAAAATCTTAATAGTATAATTATAAATCTAACCTTATAAGAACATGGAAAATAAAAAAGGTAAAGTAACCGGAGTTGGAGGTATATTTTTTAAATGCAAAGATCCTGAAAAACTTAAAATCTGGTATCGTGATAATTTGGGTTTTGAAGTAGATAAATACGGAGTTTTGTTTGAATCATCAAAAGATGAAGCTCCGGGCAAAAAAGCTTATTTACAATGGAGTCTTTTTAGCGAAGATTCAAAATATTTAGCACCTTCTCCTAAAGATTTTATGGTTAACTATCGGGTTGTAAATCTCGAAGCTCTTGCCGAGCAGTTAAAAGCAGATGGCGTAAACATTCTCGACGAAATTGAGACATATGAGTATGGAAAGTTTCTGCATATAATGGACCCTGAAAATAACAAGATAGAATTATGGGAACCTGTAGATTCTTCTTTCGACGATTAAGTATCAGAATAGACTCAATTCTATATTGATAATTAGAAAATGGCTTAAGTATTTAATGTGGATTTTTAATGTAAACTTTACGTAGTGTGTTGTTAACATTTAGTTAAAATTAGATAAAAAGTTGAGTACAAAAATGTGATTCATGTTTTCACTGGATATAGTATGAGATTTTGTTTTTTGGCCAAAAATGCACCTTGCTCATATATAACAGACACAAATTGTTAAATGTACCAGTAGAAAAATGAATAAGGGAAAATTTATGCTCATAGCCTTGTGCTTCAGTTTATTAACGCTTTTTGTATCCTGCGAAGATGATATTGTTGATCCTGTTGAAGATGATAGCGATGATGAAATTGAGGTAGTTGATGACACCAGCGACGAAGTTGATGCTGAAAACGGAGAAGATCATGAGTCTTCTGATGATTATACTTGGGATGAGTCTAGCGAAATAGTTATTACTCTTAGTGGTTCATCAATTACTACAGATGCCTCTGAAGTAACTGTAGATGGTAGTATAGCCACAATTACCAGTGCAGGTAATTATAGAATTAGTGGTTCATTAAGCGACGGGCAAATTATTGTTGATACCGACGATAGCGAAACGGTAAGGTTAATACTAGATGGTGTTAATATTACTAGTTCTAATAGCTCACCTTTATATATAGCAAGTGCCGAAAAAACTATAGTTATTTTGCCTGAGGGGTCTGATAATTATTTAACTGATACCCAAAACTATGTTTTTGAGGGAGATGATGATGAGCCAGATGCTGCACTTTTTAGTAAAGATGATCTTTCAATTTATGGAGAAGGAACACTTACTGTTGATGGTAATTATAATGAGGCAATCAAAAGTAAAGACGGTTTAATAATAGCCAGCGGAAATTTAAATGTAACTTCTGTAGACGATGGTATTCAAGGTAAAGATTATCTTATAGTTAGAGATGGAAACATCGTAATTGATGCAGATGGTGATGGTCTAAAATCGAGTAATGACGAAGAAACAGAACTGGGTTATATAACCATAGAGTCTGGTACTTTTAATATTACTGCTGGTGCTGATGGTATCCAAGCCGAAACAGATATTACTATTACTGGTGGAGACTTTACAATTATAGCTGGTGGAGGTAGTGATAGTTACCTAGGAAGTGATGATTCTGCGAAAGGTATTAAAAGTGTAGTAGTTACCATAATTGATGGTGGAACTTTTAATTTAAATACAGCAGATGATGCCATACATTCAGATGGAAGTGTGATTATCAATGGGGGAGATTTTGAAATATCGACTGGAGATGATGGACTTCACTCAGATGAATCACTTACAATTAATGGTGGTAACATTAATGTGATCGAATCTTATGAGGGTATCGAAAGTGGAGTAATCACTATTAATGATGGAGAGATTCATGTAATTTCTAGTGATGATGGCTTGAATGTAGCTGGCGGAAATGACTCTTCTGGTGGATGGGGCGGACATGGCGCTGGTTCTGGAAGCAGTAGCAGCTATTATCTTTATATAAATGGAGGATACATTGTAGTAAATGCTACTGGTGATGGCTTAGATGCCAATGGCTCTATTGTAATGACTGATGGAGTAGTTTTAGTAAACGGCCCAACTAGTAGTGGAAATGGTGCTTTAGATTACGATCAGTCATTTTCAATTTCTGGCGGATATTTAATTGCAGCAGGAAGTTCAGGTATGGCACAGGCACCAAGTAGCTCTTCAGAACAAAGCTCAATATTAGTTACTTTTAACAATTCACAAACGGCAGAGAAAATAGTGAGCTTACAAACCAGCGATGGAACTGATATTGTAACATTTGCTCCTGCTAAAAAATATCAATCTATTGTTATTTCAACTCCAGAATTAACAAGTGGTAGTTCTTATAATTTGTATCTGGGAGGTAGTTCTACAGGAACAGAAACAGACGGTTTATACGAAGGTGGCACTTATACACCGGGTTCAACATATTCAAGTTTTGTATTATCTGGTACAGTTACCAGAATTAATTGATATTAACCATAATTTAATTTGTAGCATAGATCCATCCATCTTGGATGGATTTATCTTTTATTAAAACTAATTCTAAATAAGTTCATCCGATCTTTTGGAGGTTTTCAAAAAAGATATAAATTACGCCTTCATTTTGAATACTTACTCCAAACAAATTTTATCGCGTCTATTAACTTACACTGACTGTATCATTGTATTAACAATCACTAGCTTCAAAAATTTAAATTAAAAGCTAACACCTGCTTTTTACCTGAATCCATCCTTACTAACAGAGACTTAATTAACGCTTTTAATTACCATTTAAACCAGACATTACATTGATCGACAAGGAACTTGAAGATAGTAGGGTTAAAATCGAACCTCTAGAGTGGAAGCATTTTGAATTAATGTTACCTATCTCATTAGCAGATTTGGATATGTTAAAGTATTCTCCTGCACGATTTGGATCTGAAGATTACTTGAAAGATTTTTTTAAAAATGCATTTCATCAAAGTAATAGGGGATTAAGATATCCATTTGCAATTTACGATAAGAAAGATAAGCAATATGTAGGAAGTACTAGCTATGGTAACATATCAAAGAAAGACCTCAGACTCGAAATAGGTTGGACTTGGCTAGGAACAAAGTATCAAAGAACCGGTATTAATCGCCACAGCAAATTTTTATTGCTTCAATACGCATTTGAAACCCTAAAATTCGAAAGAGTAGAGTTTAAAACAGACAGTAGAAATAAGCAATCAAGAAGATCACTTGAAAGCATAGGTGCTAAATACGAAGGAGAACTTAGAAGCCATACATTATTGCCAGATGGCGCTAGAAGAGATACTGTATTTTATAGTATTTTACTATCGGAATGGCCAGAAATAAAAAGGACTGTTTTTTCGAAATTTTAATTTGATATTAGATAGATTTAATATTTATCTTTTAGTCAAATTAATTTTTTCTCTAAATGAAAAGCATACTCTCGCTAATTATTCTGCTAATCTCAATTTCGAATTTATCTGCACAGCAAAAAAATGTAAAACATCATTTTAAAAAGTATAAAGAAAATGGGTCTATTGTAATTTATAATCAAAACAAAGACTCATTTTTTTATTACGATTCAGCTAGATGTTCGCAACAGTTTATTCCAGCATCCACATTTAAAATTTTTAACTCTTTAGTAGCTTTTGAAACTGGCGTAATACCAGATACCAGTTTTATAATGAAATGGGATGGTGTTAAAAGAAATTACGATAGCTGGAATCAAGATTTAAACATTGCCAAAGCGTTTAAATATTCTGCAGTTTGGTTCTATCAAGAAATTGCCAGACAAGTTGGCGAAGAAAAAATGCAGTATTACATAGATAAGAACCATTATGGAAACCAAAATATACAAGGTGGAATAGACATGTTTTGGTTAGATGGAGAATTAAGAATATCTCAACTCGAACAAATAGATTTACTAAGAAAACTCTACCACAACGAACTAGAATTTAGTAATAAAAACCAGGATTTGGTAAAAGCCATTATGCTGAATGAGAAAAATGATAAATACGCTCTGTATGCCAAAACTGGTTGGAGCGTAATTAATCAAATGAATTATGGTTGGTTTGTAGGTTGGGTAGAAAGAGATGGAAATGTCTATTATTTTGCTACTAATATTTCAGCTAAAAATGCTGATAAAGATTTTGGAGCAGATAGAAAAAACATCACTTTCGAAGTTTTAAAAGATTTTAAAATAATCGATTAAAAAGTGAAAAGCCAAACATTAATTTGTTTGGCTTTTCTATTTATCTGGCAGCCACTTTCTTCCTTTTTGCAAAAAGTTTTGATTTAGAAAAGTTAATCAGCATAGCACTTATTATAATAAGTACCATTCCACTTAATTGATCTGTACTAATCATTTCATTGGCTAGTATCCAACCTAATATTACAGCAATTACCGGATTTACATAAGCATATGTACCCACAATTGCAGCAGGTTTTTTTGTGAGTAGCCAGCTATAGGCAATAAATGCAACTACAGAACCTGCAATAGCCAAATAGCTTACTGCGAACCAAGCTTTCATATTTACAGATGCAAGTGAAAAGCCACTAAGTTCATCTGTTAAAAAACTTACAGAAAAACAAAATACACTGCCACATACAAGTTGCCAACCAAGGTTAAAAGATATAGAACCCGGAGCAGGTTTATACTTATAATATAGTGTTCCAGCTACCCAACACATACAGCCAAGCAAAACAGCAATAGAGGCAATTATACCATTATTTTGCTCTTCGGTTACCAATGGAATATCTAGTTGATCTTTAAATAGAAAGACAATTCCGACAAAGCCAAGTACTAATCCGAGTATAATAAATTTATTAGAAAAGCAGCTTTTCCAATGATCAACATCTATTAAAACAAACCAAACTGGTAATGTTGCTCCCAATACAGCAGCATAGCCAGATGCAATATGTTGTTCAGACCAGATTAACAAACCTTGGCCACCAGCAAGTACGATTATACCCACAATAAAATTTTTCTTAAGAGCAGAAAGGCTGATTTTTCTTTCACCTTTATAGAAACTCCAACCCAATAAAAAAAATGCTGCAATTATAAAGCGAAAAGATGCCATTAAGAATGGTGGAAAATCTTCTAACCCTATTAAAATTGCTAAATAGGTGGTTCCCCAAATAATGTAAATAGCAGCAAAAGCTAAAATGATGAACCATTGTGCACTAGTATTTTCAGTATTCATAGTAATTAATTCACACTGTTAAAAATAGATTAGGTAGTGTAAATATAGAAGAATAAATACTACCGTCAAAATAAATTTAACTGGTGTAATAGTTGCCAATATGTTTTATATATTTGTATGAAAAGGATAGGGAATGGAAAGTGTAAGTAATATACATATTTTAAGCATATCAGGTGGGCATCTTAGTTTTGATTTTATCAATACAGTAAGTTCAAGGCAAGAGAATTCAGAAAACTACGACTATTTTCAGACGTATCACGATTTTTTATTGTGGTGTCAGAGGCTAGAGATATTAACAGAAGAAAGTACAGATAACCTGTCTACGTTTTCAAAAAGACATCCAAAAATTACAGATCAAACATTGTCTAAAATAGTAGCAGTAAGGGAAGATTTGTACATACTATTTTTCCATATTGTAAAAACTGGAATAGCTGGAATTCCAGAAAAAGTATTGCAAAAATTTAATTATTATGTAAGTGAGGCGCTCAGTCAAATAAAATTAGATTTAAAAGATGATAAGTTTGTATCGTCATTCAGCGATCTAAAAAATCCACTAGAAGAACCATTGTGCATTATTCTAAAAACCACAGCCGATTTACTTATGGCAGGTGACTATCAAAGAATTAAACAATGTGGCAATTGCGATTGGCTATTTTTAGATACAACTAAGAATAATAAGAAGAGATGGTGTAGTGCATCAACTTGCGGTAGTGTAGAAAAATCAAAAAGATATTATCAGAAAAGAAAAAGTAAGAAAACTTCTTAAAGCTATATTAGTTTTGAAATTGAAAGTTAGAATGCGTTAAAATTTAAAATGATTATCCGTAAAGCTACCACAAAGTAAATAGGGTATGGTCTGCGCTTCGAAATTAGCTCAAAAACAGGTCATTATGGATAGTATTATTGAATTCATGTAAGCGTACCGCAATGAGCAGGTATGCCGTGAGTGTTTCAAGGAAATCAGGGATAAAGCAGGTGTTTGTTGCAAGAAATGCGGTAGCCAAGAGCATTACTGGCTAAATAGCAAGCAGATGTACCAATGCAAGTCATGCAGTTTTAGGACAGGCCTCCGCAGTGGCACCATCATGGAAGCTTCCAAACTTCCGTTTCGCTACTGGTTCGTTGCTATCTGGCTGATGGGCTGTAGCAAGAAAGGTTCTTCTGCCTGTAATGTGCAGAGGCAGCTCAATCATAAGCGCTATGAACCTATCTGGGCAATGATGCACAAAATACGCTCTGCGATGGGCCAACGGGACAACCACTACTTGCTGGGAGGCAATATTGAGGTAGACGAAGGGTTCTTTGAAACACTAGTACCCGAGGGGCAGAAGGAAGAGGAGAGAAAGCGGGGAAGGGGGAGCCAGAAGCAGACCATGGCGATGGTCTTTGCACAGACAGAGGTGGTGCTACAGCCTAAAAAACACCGCCCTTCTAAAAGGTGCAAGTATTTCAAAATGGCTGTATGCGCTGATTTTACAGTAGAAACTGCTAGAAATACGATTACCCGGCATGTTGCCCAGAATGCCAAGATGATTACAGATGGCTATTCAACCTATCAGTCACTGACAGGAGAGTTCGAGATGGATGTGGAAAAAGTGCCCTCAAAACAGGCCCATATCAAACTACCTTGGGTACATACAGCCATTGGGAATGCAAAGAAAGTCCTACAAGGGATATATCAGCATACAAGGCCAGGGTATCTACAGAATTATCTAGATGAGTTCTGTTACAAACTCAATAGAAGATACTTTGAAAATGATATTTTTGACAGAATATTAATTGCTTGTACGCTCACTTGAGCTTGTGGTAAGAATACGGATAATCATTAAATTTAATAAATAAGCCATTTTTCAGAACAATTTTGTTAAGATGGAGGTAAGGTAATTTGTACCGCTAATCAGAAAAAATGATAAAAAGATTATTGATTTTCATCTGTTGTGTTAGTTTTCAGCACATGTTATTTGCTCAAATCGACTCTTTAAAAAAGATAGATAAAATTGTAAGAAAAATCGATTCAGATAAAAAGCTAAAGACGCAAAAATTTAATACCGACGATGTTTACAACAAGCCTACAGATGGGGGTGGTATTATCGAGATTAAACTAATTGGTAGCGAGATTAAGAAGATAAGGCAAGAGATTGGGGTTTCTTTTGGCAGACTTACTACTATTATTTATATGGTAGATGGACAACCTATAAAAATTATTGACCGTGAAGAAAATTTCGATTGGTCAGAAAAACAAAGTACATACGATTATCACAGTGTAGATTTGGTGTATCAGGCAGAAATTTATGTCTTCGATGCTAAATCAAACAAGTTTAAAATTATAAGTACTGGAGATAGGAATCTCTCTTCGGGAAATGGCAACTTAAGCGAATACACACCTTTAGTTAAACTCGCACAAGATATTATTGAACAATAATATTTGTTTTTAAAACTAAAAACAGTTTGTTCATCGCGATAAAATCTTCCAATTAATGGAAATTTTTAGTAAACTAAGAATTGATTCTTAGAACTATTAGTAAATATAAAAATGATGAACAGACGTAACTTTTTACAAAGCTCAGCTTTGTTATCTGCTTCGGCATTCCTTCCACTCAACACTTTATCTGCAGAAACTCTTCGTATGAAAAACATAGGAATTCAATTATTTTCACTTCCAAAATTACTCGATCAAGATTTTGAAGGAGGTATAAAAATGTTAGCGCAAATGGGTTACAAAGAGCTAGAGTTATTTGGTCCATATCCATTTAGCGCAGAATCTGCTAAAAAGGTTGGGAGCAAGCAGGTGCCATGTTAGGCTTTAGTGGCAGCGGATATTTTGGTCGCACTCCGAAAGAAGTAAAGCAAATACTGGATGATAATGGGCTGAAAACTCCTTCTGTACATACCGATTTAGATACACTTCAAACACAAATGGGCAAGTTGGGAGAAGCAGCTGAAACACTTGGTTTTACTTATGTAGTTTTACCTGCAATTCCAGATGATAAAAGAAAGAACCTAGACGATTATAAAAAAATAGCTGAAGATTTTAATAAGATAGGCGAAGAAGCTAAAAAGGTGGGTATCAAATTCGGTTACCATAATCATGGATATGGAATTTCTGAAATGGAAGGCAAAGTACCACTCAAACTGATTCTCGAAGAGACTGATCCTGATTTGGTATTTTTTGAAATGGATATTTACTGGACTACAGCCGGTGGAATTGATCCTGTTGAATTATTAGAAGCATATCCTAAACGTTATAAAATGATGCATGTAAAGGATATGAAAGAGAAAAAACGATTTTCGGGAGATGGTAATGATATGAGCCAGTGGATGGAGTTATTTCCTTACATGACTACAGCCGGAGATGGGGTAATGGAGATAGAAGAAATTATAGCAAAAGGTAAAAAAGCTGGCGTAAAACACTTTTTTGTTGAACAGGATTTAGTAATTGAACCAGAGGTTGCTCTCAAAAAAAGTATAGATTTCCTTAAAAAACTATCTTGAATAATTTCAAGAAATATTAGCTGATTTGGCTTTTCCCAAAAGATGGATAATGATAATTAGGTAATATATAGGAACAATTATCCAGCTTATCAGCATGCAATTTTGAATTATTGATTAAAAATGACTAGATATTAACAATATAGTAAAATATTTTATTAGATTAATTATATTTCATAATAATTATAGCATAATTGTATCAAAAATTTAATAATAGATATAAATATTACAACGTTAGTTTTCTAAAGTATTAATCAAAAGAGCTAGAATATGAAGTTATTAATTGAACACGAAAGAGCTGATCTTAGCTTCAACGAAGACACTAATTCGATAGAATTAGTATGGAAGAAATTCCAAAATGAAGAAGTTTATAAGATGATGTTTATAAAAGGCATCGAATATTTGCATGAATTAGGTGCTACTGGCTGGTTATCAGATATTAGGAAAGAAGGTGTGGTTGGTCCGGCAACATCGACTTGGCTACAGACAGAAATAATACCTAAAGCAATTGCTTTTGGACTTACCAAAATTGCTGTAGTTATGGATAAAGATGTTTTTAAAGATTTCTATGTAAAAGGAATTGAAAAAACAGTGGGTACATGTACTATGAAATATTTCGATTCTAAAGAAGAAGCAGATAAATGGTTGAAACAAGATTTAATTCAAGTTTTTTGATATATAAATATATACTACTTAAATAACCCCATATTTCACTATTGAGATATGGGGTTTCTTTTTGTGATTCAAAATTATTTGCATACTTACTTGCAAGTAAGTATGTTTGCTTTATGAGTGATACACGAGAAGAGATATTAAACCTTGCAGAAGATCTTATTAGAACTAAAGGCTACAATGCTTTTAGTTATAGAGATATATCTGTCCCATTAAATATTAAAAATGCAGCAATTCATTATCACTTTAATTCTAAGGCTGATCTAGGTAAAGCGATTATCAATAGAACGAGGCAAAACTTGATAAAAGAAAGCAACCTCTGGAAAGATTTATCACCAGTTGAGCAGCTTAATAAGTTTATATCTATTTATGAGCAAAGGTTGTTGAGAAATCAGATTTGCTTTATGGGAGCCTTAGGTCCATCATACGAAACTTTGCCTGAGCAAATGCAAATAGAATTAACTCAGGCTAGTAAAGAAATAAGGGCTTATCTAAGAAATGTTTTACAAAGAGGTCTTGATATTGGTTCTTTTAATTTTACTGATACAGTAAGCGAAAAGGCAGATATGATTATTGCATCTCTATTGTCTTCGTTGATTTTAACAAGGGTGACTAAAGAAAATATTTTTGCACAAATTAGAAATACAATTTTAAAAGGAGTATAAAAATTTTAAATTAAAACTTACTTATCAGTAAGTATATTTATTATGAGTGAAAAAAGAGTAGTTATTACAGGTTTAGGAGCAGTTACTCCTTTGGGTAATTCAGTAAAAACTTTTTGGCAAAATGCTATTAGCAGTAAGAGTGGAGCTGGAAGAATATCTAAGTTCAATATAGATAATTTTAAAACTCAGTTTGCTTGCGAGGTGAAAGATTACGACCCAACTAAATATTTGGATAGAAATGAGATAAAAAGATCAGACTTGTTTACTTCTTATGCACTATATGCGGCGACAGAAGCTATGCAGAATTCAGGAATAGAAGTTAACAAATTATCTTCTCCATTTGATATTGGCGTAATTTGGGGTTCTGGTCAAGGAGGTATGAATACTTTCGAAGAAGAGGTAAAGAATTATACCAATAACAATTATCAGCCTCGATTCAATCCTTTCTTTATTCCTAAGCTAATTACCAATATGGCATCTGGAATGATTTCTATGAAGTTTGGTCTTATGGGTATTAACTACACTTCTGTTTCTGCTTGTGCAACCTCTAATTCAGCGATTATGGATGCCTTTAATTACATAAAATTAGGTAAGGCAAAAGTATTTGTTACGGGAGGTTCAGAGTCACCAATTACAGAAGCTTCTATTGGTGGTTTTAATGCAATGCGTGCTTTATCTAAAAGGAATGAGTCTCCCGAAGCAGCATCAAGACCATTTGATACTGAAAGAGATGGCTTTGTAATGGGTGAAGGTGCAGGTGCTTTAATTGTAGAGGAATATGAGCATGCCAAAAAGCGTGGGGCAAAAATCTATGCTGAAATTATTGGTGCTTCTATGACGGCTGATGCTTATCACATGACTGCTACACATCCTGAAGGTTTGGGAGCATCAAAAGCAATGGATTTGGCTTTGGAAGAAGCAAATATTTCTTCTGATGAGGTGGATTATTTAAATGCCCATGCTACATCGACACCTGTTGGAGATATAAGTGAGATTAAAGCGGTGCTTAAAACCTTTGGTAACAATCCCCAAAATCTAAAAATTAGTGCTACAAAATCTATGACAGGCCATTTACTGGGAGCAGCAGGTGCTATTGAAGCAATCCTTTGTATTAAATCTATCAACAACAATCTCATCCCTGCAACCATAAATACTGAAAATATTGACCCTGAGATTCCAGGTAATTTAAACATAGTTACCAAAGAGGCTAGAGAAAGTAAAGTGAATATCGCGATGAGTAATACCTTTGGTTTCGGTGGGCATAATTCAACAGTGATATTTAAAGCAGTTGAGTAAGTAAAATAGATTTACTTTTCTGTTTTGTAGAAAAAATCTCTGGAAATCATCAAAATTCTGATGTAATCTTCCAGAGATTTTTTCATTTGAGCTTGTATGCCAGATATATATGGAAATAGTATTTTTATATGAAGATTGATGATTAGAATGCCAAATTTATATGTAATAACATCATATACCACAATTTGTGCATTGTTATTAAAGTAAAACACCCTTTATAAATCCTTTAGATGGGATTACAATTTTTCACTAATAAATGCCTGATTTTATGTATTCTTTGTAACGTTCAATTTAAACTTAGAATCGTTCATAATTGAAATTAATCATAAAAGAGTAAATATGGATGTATGATTTATTATGGCTATTTCTAATTAATTTGTAATAGAAGAACATTCATAATTCAATGTCATAATTTATGGGGATTAGCTCATATCTTGCTGAAAAATAAAAAGTTACAAAGCCAGTTTCGGATAGTATAAAAATTAACAAACACACAAACCATTGCTATTTTGAAACATTTACTTATCACACTTCTATTATTTACTTTCTTTATTTCCAGTAATGTATATGCACAATTAAGTTTTTCTGGAGAGTTCAGACCACGTGCACAATACAGACATGGCTGGAGAAATTTACCAGAAAAAGATCAGGATCCGGCTGTATTTATAGGACAGAGAACAAGATTAAATCTCGGTTATAAGCAAAGCGACCTTGTTACTTTTAAGGTTTCGTTACAAGATGTAAGAGTATGGGGAGATCAGTCTCAATTGGTAGACGAGGCGAACATTGGGGTTTTTGAGGCTTGGGCAGATCTAAAAGTTGCAAATAGATTAAGATTCAAACTTGGTAGACAAGAATTGAATTACGACGATGGTTATTTGTTAGGCACACTTAACTGGAGAGAAGCAGGCAGAAGCCACGACATTGGAATTTTAAAATTTCAGGATTCAACTTTTTCTGCACACCTTGCCTATGCATATAACCAGAATAAATCTACCGAAGCGAACACTATATACACAAACAATTACTATAAATCTATGCAGTATTTGTGGTTGAGCAAGGAGTTGGGTAAGGCAAAAATATCATTAATCTTTTTAAACAGAGGTTTACAAAAAGGAGATACTACTGTAAAATATTCTCAGACAATAGGTACCAATACCAAGATTAAGTTTGGCAAAAAACTACATTTAACAGGTATATACTATCACCAGTTGGGGAAAGACACCCTAAACAGAAAAGTAGATGCGTACATGGCATCATTAAAATTGAAGTATGACCTTACTAGAAAGACCAAAATAACAGTAGGAACCGATATTCTTTCAGGCACAGATGCTTCTGATTTGGGTGGAAATACCAATAATACTTTTGATATTTTATATGGTTTCAGACACAGGCATTTTGGTAACATGGATTATTTCTATTTGGGTTATACTCCTGTTTCTGGGCTTAGAGATATTATGTTAAAGTTCGAACATAAAGTGAGCGATAAGGTAAAGGCAAATCTCGATTTCCATGGATTTTATGGCAATGCAGATGTTATAAACCCGAGCTCGATTGATGGAGAAATAATGAATAGTAAACTGGGTAACGAAATAGATTTTACTCTTACCTACAAACCTTCTGATCTTATCAAAGTGAGAGGTGGTTATTCTCAGATGTTTGGAACCGAAACGCTTGAAGTTATTAAAGGAAAAGGAGACAGTGATGCATTTGCTAACTGGGCATGGTTTGAGATTTCTGTTACTCCTAACTTCTTGAATTAATTTCAATCACTAACACTAAATACAACCAGCTAATACTTACACTATTACATTAGAATTACATGCACAAATATTTTTTATACTATGGGGATTAAAAAGAAAATACTGCTACTAACTTGCTCTGGAATGTTAGTAGCAGTATTGCTTGTGAGTATTTTTTCTATCTATTCAATTATTAATAAAGAAGAAAAAGAGATTGAATCTTTTCGTGAGAAAGAATTTGAAACAACAAAGACAAACCTTAAAAATATAGTCGATATTGCTTATGGCATGGTAGATTATATTCATAAAAATACAGATAATAATAGTTACGATGCTTGGTTTGCAAATTCTGCTGATTCTACATTGAAGTTAGATGGAGAAGTACAAACAATGATGATTGAAGAAGTAAAAAAACAGCTTCAGTCAATCAGGTTTGATAATGGAGAAGGATATTTTTGGATAACAGACACCAAACTACCTTATCCAACCATGATTATGCATGCTGCAAAACCCCAAAATGCAGGTAAAATTATGGATAGTCAAAAATATAATGTGGTTAAAGATAAAATTGGAAAAAACCTTTATCAAGAAAGAGTAGAAACGGTTTTGGAAAATGGTGCTGCATTTGTTGAATACATCATGAATAAGCCAGGTACAGATGAAATTGAAAACAAGATTTCTTATTCCCGACTACATCCCGAACTAAACTGGGTAATATCTTCTGGTTTATACACAGATTCTATCCATTTAGCTGTAGAGCAGAAAAGGGCTGAGATGAAAAATCTGGTTTGGGCTGTGGTATTAAAAGTGATTGTGGTATCTCTGCTATTTTTAATTATTGGAATTGCCTTATCTATCTACTTTAGTAATGATTTAACAAAAGCCATTCTTGAAGTTAGAAATAGATTAAAAGACCTTTCTTTGGGCAAAGAAGTATCAACCTTTGAAACCAAAAGAAAAGATGAGGTGGGAGATATGGTAGCATCGCTTAATGCATTGGTAGTAGGTGTACAATCATATACTGATTTTTCGAGAGAAATAGGAAAAGGGAACCTAGAAAAATCGTTTACTCCTTTAAGCGATAATGATGTTTTGGGAAACTCTTTAGTGGCAATGCGTGATGAGTTGATTATAGCAGCTAAAGAGAATGATGTTAGAAACTGGATTAATGAAGGTTTTGCCAAAAGTGCGACATTGTTGCGTCAATTTACAGATGACATTGATGCTTGGTACTTCTCAATCATAGAGTTTGTAGTAAACTATATGGATGCAAACCAAGGTGGGATTTTCGCATTAGATAACGAAGATCAATTTATAGAATTAAGAGCTTGTCTTGCTTACAACAGACAAAAGTTTCAACAGAAGAAAATTGGATTAAACGAAGGTTTGGTGGGTAGATGTGTCATGGAAAAGAAAACCATTTACATGACACAATTACCAGATACTTATATCACGATAACTTCTGGTTTGGGTGAGGCAAGTCCGACATCACTTATTCTTATTCCTCTTAAGCATAATGAAAATGTAGTGGGTGTGATTGAATTGGCATTTTTTAAGAATCTGGAAAGCCACCAAATAGAGTTTTTAGAGAAGATAGGTGAGTCTATAGCATCTTCTGTTATAAGCAATAAAAATTCAGAAAAAACAAAACTGTTGTTAGAAAAGTCGCAACAACAGGCGGAAGAATTAAGGGCAACTGAAGAAGAGATGAGACAAAATAATGAGGAACTGGTTGCTACACAAGAAGAAATTAAACGTAGAGGAGATGAGCTTGAAAAGTTGTTGAAACAGCAACAAGAAAAGGAACAAGCATTGGTAGAGATTAAAAGCAAGTACGAAGATGTTGTTGATCAAGGTAATGAGTAAGCATATTTTTTGAATTCCAAACAAGTATAGCCGTTGTATTCCACAACGGCTTTTTTTGTGCCCTTACAGTTGGATTAACTCATAAATTATATCTTATATTTATAGTATGAACATCCATCGCTATTTGCCTTCCGAAAGATTAAAACCTTATATACAGTCTTACTTGGTTATAGAAAGTTTAGAAGCTATACAGAATAAAATATTGCCTGAGGGAGCTTTGGTTATGGCTTTTTCCATCAAGGGTAAAATCACATTTTATGATACTGATAAAGAGCTAAGCTTGTCAGAGATTGCTATCACTGGAATTAGAAAACAATCCCGCATAATTAATTATGCGAAGAACTCAGCAACACTACTAGTTAAATTTACTTCAACTGGTGCCTCAGCATTTTTTAAAAACCCATTAAATGAATTGGCTAATAAAACCACTTCGGTAACAGATATATTCTCTAAAGAGGAAATTGATTTTATTCAAGAGAAATTATGTGAAGCAAGTAGTTTTAGAGAATCCATTCAAATTTTAGAGACTTGGCTTTGTTCACTTCTTAAAAATGAAAAGATAGATTATTTAGTCCAAGAAGCTGCTAGACTTATAACACACTCAAAAGGGCAAATTAGAATAGGTGAACTTTATCCAACATTAAATACAAGTAAAGATCCATTAGAAAAAAGATTTAGAAAAATAACTGGCACTTCTCCAAAGCAGTTTGCTGACTTACTCAGGCTAAGAAGTATTCTATCAGATTACTCAAAAACCAACTCTCTTACCGAGCTTGCTTACCTTAATGGCTTTTATGATCAGGCTCATTTTTCAAAATATTTTAAGTATACAACAGGTAACACTCCGAGAGTTTTCTTTAAAAATCCGCGCTACTGGTAAATCAATGTTTTTTTACAAGTTTTTGCTTTGGTGTCGAAATAGTTTTACAGCTTTTGTAACTCTAAATCACTAAAACAATGAAGCAAATATTTATTGATGAATTTATAGTACCAGCAAATGCAGTAGAAACTTTCCTTGCAAGAATGGAATATAACAGAGCTTTTATAAGGAAACTTTCAGGCTTTATAAAAGACAATGTTTACCAACGATTTGATGAAAATGGGAATACTGTTTACATAACAATCGCCGAATGGCAAGATGAAACCTCATTAACTCAAGCAAAAATTGCTGTTTTAACAGAGTATAAAAGGATAAATTTAGATCCTCAAATAATGATGGAAGATTTAGAAATTAAGATGAAAAGAGAGATTTTTACTGAAATAATTTCAAAATAAAATACAAAGAAATATAAAGAGCTAATTTTAGGGTATTAGCAAATAAGTCAATTTACTTAGATTTTTCGTAAATGAAGGGCTGCTAAAAAAAAGTTGAAGTTCACATAAATTATTTGATGTTGAAAAGATATTTATAAAAAGGTTGCACTAAGTTTTTCTGTGTTATAGCTTCGATTAATTAAAAATGACAACGTTAATTACAAACTTTCAACTTTTATGAAAAGCTTAAAAACCCCTAAAAAAGCCCTATTTTGTAGTGTTTTGTATACTTTATGTCTACGCACACACTCGTATCGGATCACTTTATGTCTACCTGCTTTTTTAGCTGCTAAGCTAAGTAATACCGTATCTTTGAATTACAATTTGAGTTATTGCAAAATCAACTCATAATCTTAGTTGTCAAATTATCTACTTAAAAATTATCAGAAATGAACTATTTAAAATTATCATTAAAGATCGGATTATTATTATTTTCATTTAATACCTTTTCACAAAATATTACAGGTCCAAAAATGAAAAATTCAAAACCATGGGAAAGAAAATCTGCTGTTTTGGTAACAAGACAAGATTCTGAAAGTCTTATGGGGCCGCAAGCTAAAAATGCAAAAATCTGGGAACAGAATGAAGGCATTACCACACAAGTACTATCAGTAGACTTTCAAGATATAAGTGGTCCAGAAATGAAGAATATTGCTTTATACAAAAAGAGACATAAGGAGGAAGAAAACGAGCATTTGTATTTAGAATCAGAGTAAAAATAAGGTTTAAAAAGTTAATCACTCACTTGGCTTGTAGAATAACATCTATTCTACAAGCTTTTTTTATACTTTAAACGCTGTAAATTCTAATTCCCAATTCTGGTTTTTGTTTTCTTCCATCCTTATTTTGACACTAGGTAAAAATGTATTTTTAGCCAGTAAACCCTAATATGACCAGTCTTTTTTCCATGTATCTATTATATCGAAAGAGATTTTAAAACCAGTATTTGCACCAGTTTTACTAGACTCCGATAACACACCGTACACGCCTAATCTTAGTCTTCTTCTTGCACCAAGTTTAAAGACACGTTCTACACCTCCAAAAATTTCTTCGTGTCGGTAATTACTTTCCTTAATCCACAAAGCACCAGCTCCGGCAACAGCCCTTAGTTGCAGTTTTTTAATTAAAGGGATATTGTTAATTAAAGCTCCGTTAAAATGGTGGATATGATGAGCTTCTAAAAAAATTCCATTAGCAACCAGTGAAGTATCTAACAACTGAAATGAATGCAATGGATTAGAGTAAAGATATGGATCAGACTGCCTAAATCTTTTAAGGTCGATATACTCCAAACCTTTGGTATTTAAAAATTTGCCAGCCTGCACAGTGTATTTAGAATTACCTAGCATACCAAAAATAAGATTTTGAGAAATACCGGCTTCCACATAATCAAAATCGATATCGCTACTAGCAAATCCATTCCAACCTTTTTTGTACAAAATGCTAAAAGTAGGAAACTTGCTTCCCAGTATTACTTTCTGATTTGGCTCTGTGGTATATCGCTGAAATGGCGTGTACGAAAACTTAAGTTCAGTGATTAAAGCCTGATAATCTTTAAAAACAATTGGTTCTTCTTCATCTATTACTTCATTAATCACAGAAGTTACATCATAACCATCTAGTGATTGCCTGTTGTTAAACATTGCTCCAGTATGTATGTAGAAACCGTTAAACAATTCGAAATTATGCCCCACTTGAAAATGATCGTTTAGATAGTAACTAGAAGTTTTTAACAGATTCAAGTATGCATCAAAAGGATTTACAGAGTAAAAAGATCTTCCACCAGAAAAATAGAAATCGGCTAATTTATGTGGGTTATACCGCATCCAAAATCTTGAGTTTCCCTGTAAATCTACATTTCTCACTCCAAAGTTGGCGCTACCACTAATTCTCATCATTTTGCCATTTTCCCACCGCTTAAAAAAGGATGCATATGGGCCGAATCGAAAACCTCCAACTACTTCAAAGTTGATCAAATTGGTTAAAGAAGTAATATATATATCGGTTTTCTTTTCCATGTTTCTAAAGCCTATTCCATGGATAAGCACCTCACCCAAAGTAATTTTATTATAGGCTGCTTGCACCGAATCTTTGTATTCTTTACTGTTTATTACAGCTTCAACACTATCTCTGTAAAGTACTGCTTTTTGTTGTTCAATGGTGAGTGCTTCTGGCCGAGAATTGTTCCAGTAAGTCGAGTCTTTTTGGTAAGCTTCTATGGTAGTTAAAGACACCTCATTACCAAAAAACTTGGGAGGGAAGTCAAAATCTTTTTGATACGATTTCTGATGTATAATGGTATTTCCCTTAAATGTTTTGCTTTTGTTCGCTCGGCTTTCATAGATAAACTCCTGTCGGTAAGGTGTCCACACACTATCTTCTACAGGCTTATAGTCTTGTTTCAACTCAAACTTATCATAAATCTTCAGTCCGCCTTTATTCAGTTCCAAATGTAACCTGTTTATGTTCCATAAGCCATCGTTTATGTACAAAAAACCTTCGCATGTAGAATTACCAGATTTTCTAGGAATTACTTCAATTTTATAAACAACCTGTCCATTTTCTTTTAAAATATCTTTGAGTTTGTATTTGTATGAAAGAATGGAAGTCCGGCTCAGAGGAGAAATTAAAGGGGCTTCGGCAATGCCTTTAAGCTCCACCATATTCTGATAAAAATTGAAATCTGTTTCACTAAATTGCGGAATAAAAAGCCCAGAGGTATTTCCATATGCTTTAAAACCATTCCTAATTTCCTTGAATTTGTTGGGGTACTCATAATTTAACTCAAGTTCAATTTCGAGCATATTGAGGTTTTGAGTAGAAAGCTGCTTTTGCCGTTCAGCTTCAAAAGGATCTTCTGGAATACTGGCAACTTCAACCGAAACAGCTTCTTTATCATTTTTCTTCTTCACATCCATGGTCTCAGTTGCCTTTACATAAAGCTGACTTTTAAAACTCTGTACACTTGTGAGATTATTTTTCTTGTTGTCAATCACAAACTGGATAATCTCATAGGCAGGGTCTTTTCTTTTAGATTTAATAATAATCTCTTCTAACTCAGTGCTAGAGGTTTCTAGCCATACATTTTCTTCGAGAATTTCATCGCCTATTGTTAGCTGTAGGGTTTTAGTTTCAAAACCCACCGCTGAGAAAACTACATCGTAAATGCCGGGATTTGTGGTAAAAAAATACTCACCATTAAAGTTGGTGGTTGTTCCATTTTGTAATTGTTTAAAAAAGATATTTACAAAAGGAATAGGTTCCTGTTTATCGTTTCTAACAGTACCTTTTATGCCTTGTGCTTGTACTTTGTGAGCATTAGCATATAAAATAATAAGCAATAGAAAACCAGTAATCACTGGTTCTGAGCTTTTGAGTCGGAGATAGATCAGTGCCAAGGGTGATAATTATTAGTAATTCAAAAATTGTTGGTAGTTTTTGAAGTGTACTTTGCCGGTTGGATGATAATACACAATCAAATTAAAAGCCAAGAAACAGTATTCTAGAAGTATACTGTTGGCATCGAGAAGGTTTCTGCAGTTAACCTGATTTTACGCGTATTTTACTTATACAATGTGAGATTGTCTTAAGTGGTTGCTTGCCTTTTAGCAGGTTTTTTAAAGTAATTTGCTCCATTTAAAAAAATTCAACGAGTTTCAGCCTAATTAAAATTTTATTTGTGAGTAAATACACATGAGATACAGAGAGGTTCAATTGATATTGATTTATATTTAAATTTTGCAGCGATTTACGACAATTAATCGTCTTGACTATTAAAAAATTATGGTTACGATTATTAAAAAACAACTACAAGTACTAACCCTAGCATTTAAGATTAGCGTACTAGCTTTACTGTTCTTTTGTGGAGTTTATAATTTGTCTTTTGCGCAGCAATTCAGGTTTGGCTTAGCATATTCTACAGAGCTAAATGAAAATTCAACCCAATTTGTAAATAATAATTATATAGCTAATTTAAATAACCAGAATGCAGGTATAAGTATAGAAAGAGTTTGGCGAAATAACTTTTCTATCAATACTGGCATCTATTATTCCCAGTATAAATTCGATGCTACATTACCCATTTACTTGGCTAACTTTGTGGACATGGATAACTGTATAGAATGTAACTATTATGTTCTTCCCAAAGAATATAAAACAACTTATGTAGAAGTACCACTTACCACTAGGTATTATTTCTTAAATAAGCAGCTCTTAGCTTTTGCAGAAGCGGGAATCATCAATAATTTTTTATTGTCTGGTACTTATATGGATGAGAAAAATTACTTTCTTAATGGTGTTGGAGGTTTAGGTGTAGGTATTAAACTCATGCACAACTGGTATTTAGAAAGCTCACTTAAATATTCGAACCAGATTACCACCATTTACGAAGAAGAATCATACAAAAATAAGCTATTAAGGCTCGAATTTGGCTTAAAAAGAGAGTTTTAGTATTTCCTTAGTTAACAGATATTTGTTAAAAATCAGAAAACTTGTTCATGCTTAATACTAAGTTTGGGAGAAATTAAATAACTAAAATTAGCTATGAACAAACTTTTATTAAGCGCATTTTTGATTTTAAATGTCGCATTTTTATTCGCTCAAGATAAATCTGAAACTTACAATTTAGAAAAAGGAGAAAAATATATTACCCATAAAAACTTAGGAGACAAGGGCTTTTTACTACAAACTGCTAAGATGGGTATTTATAAAAAAAAAATCACAATTTTAAGACGTTTTGATAATGACTTGAAACAAATATGGATGACGGAATTAGAGAGTGAAGGGCAACGTTCATTTCAAACACCTGCTACTTCTACCATTCCAACAGTATTGATTGATGAAAAGAATGAAAACTACTATGTTATTGATGAGTTACCAGAAGGAGCTACTCAAAGAGTCGATGTAGTAAAATTGGATAAAAATGGTGATGTTATAGGTGAATATCTTATTAAAAATGCGATAAAAACATTCCATGTTCTTCAACATACTTTTATTGTTGACAATGAACTTTACTTTATTAGTAGTGATGGTTTTAATTATAATTCTGGAATTGCATTAAAAAAAGGAGAGATATCTTTACATAAAGTTGATATCCAAAATAATAGATTAGAATCTAAAATATTGGATTTGCCACTCATTGAAGATGATAAAAAAAATTCCTATTGGTTTTTAAAAGGCATTTATAATAATCAATTATACTTTACTTCAGAAAAGGTTGATGAAAATAAAGGAAATACAGATTATACATATCAAGTAGTAAGTGTAGGTTTAGATGGAACTGTAGGTCTACCAATAAGCTTAAAATTAGATAATGGAGAGAAATATGTAACTCCATCTTGTAATCGATCTAAAAGAAATTTTATAGACTTACAAGATCAAGATTATTATTTAGATATTCATGTATCACATTTAGGGCCATCAAATGAAGGACAAGAAATTAAATCTATTACGGTTAACGTAAGTGCTCATAGCGATATTTATATAGATGAGTATACCGGAGATATATACATTTATGGATTACTGAACGATGATAATGATAAACATAAGGGATACAAAACAAAATATAATGGATATTTTCTAAATGTATATAACTCAAAAGGTGAAGTTAAATGGATTATATCAGAACCTTTAGAACCGATTTATAATGAAGATGATTGGGTAGTTGGATCTCATTTTTTGAAAAAGCAACTTTATCTAACTGTAACTCCAGAAACTGCCTATCTTCAGTTAGGTATGTTAGATGCTGATTTTAAAATATTTAAGTTTGATGTTTTTGCTACAATAGAAACTCTAAGCTTTTCTAAAGATGGTAAAAAGTTAGAAACTTCAACTAATGATTTTAAGCAAATAGCAAAATTAAAACCTAGTGTCATATATGGGCCAATTAACGAAGACATGATTTTAAACAAATTTCTGTTCGAAAGTAGTCTTCAAGGTAATCCATCAAAAGAATTACCATATACATTTTTAAAAGATGAAATGTGTGATTTGATTAATTCAAGTTTAGATAGAGAGATTGTTCTTTTTATAGAAAATGGTGAAATAAAACTTGAATACTTTAGCAGAAAAGCTAATTGAAATATGTAATTAAATTTTGAGAAAGAGGAAGCTAATTTCCTCTTTCTGAATTCAAAAAAATAAACCTCAAACAAAGTCTAAAAGGAGCATTAATCTTTGGAGCAATTGGCTATGTCATATATATTGTAGTTTAAGCTTTAAAAAGCTAATCGACTTAGTTATAGAAAACTGGAAAGCATAAAATTTCAAAATATGAAAGTAAGATACTTTAACCTCATTTTAATTTTCAGTTTATTAGCTGCTTGTTCAGAAAATGAGCTTACTCCAAAGACCGAAACAATGTTTGGAGTTTGGCAACTGACAGAAACATACGATGGCGGTTCTCTTGAGCCATTATCAACTGTTGAAAATGGTTATAGCTATAACTTTAATTCAGATTCGACTTTTACAACCAGTGAAGGTGTATACTGCGAAGAAGGAGTAAAAACAGGAACTTTCTCGATGTATCAAGATTCTGAAAATAGATTCGTATTAGCTTTAAATGTGATAGAATGTAGTGATCAAGACAGTTTTACCATTGAATATAATTATGGTTTTAATGATGATAAACTCATTATTTCTCCAAAAGAAAATAGTTGTGACGAAGGCTGTTATTTTAGCTTTAGTAGAATTGATGAATAAATGACCCCAGAAAACCTAATAAATAAGCTCAATCAGTTAGATGTGGATAGTAGATTAGCTTATATTGAGCAAAGAGGAAACCTGATTGAAAAAGCTATTAAACAACAACCGGCAAGTAAAGACATTTCAACACTTTTGAAGCTAATTTGTGAGAGCTACATTCAGCTTAAACAATATCAAAAGATCAGTTATACTTATTACAATCTTCTCGAAAACCCTGAACCGGAGCAAATGGTTAAAGAATTCGGAACAGATTTATTGCTACTATTTAGCAGAGCTCATTTTCAAAGCAAGAGATATGATATTGCCTTCAAATTCTATGAATATGCCTATCAAAATGATTTGTTGATTGATAAAAATTATATTGAAAATTTTGAGGAGTTAACAAAGAAACCAAAAAGCTCCAATTTCAGATACAGATTATTTTCTTCAATTCTAAAAGTGATAACTATTGGTATAAGTATTTTCTTAGCGGAGTTTTATCAGCCATTTAAAACTCCAATTTATGTTTTTGCTTTCTTTATTGTAATGGGTTTGCTTTGGATAGATTTTTTCGTAAAAAAGAAGTTTTAACCTTTAAAAACAGATTCCATAATTACGGCAATTTATTTGATATTAAATGGTTATTTTCAAAAAGTATAATAAAATCTACCTGAAATAGATTAATTACTAAAATTTTATTCAACTTTACCACGCAAATAACCAAAACTTATATCAATAAATTTTCAATCTCATGCAAAACATTTTATTTCCGGTAAACTTTAAATTTAAAATCTCAACTTTTGCAAACGATTTTATAGCAAGTGATGCTAACGACGATACGATTGCCTATGTAAGACAAAAGATGTTTAAGTTTAAAGAAGACATCCAAATTTATAGCGATGAGTCTAGATCGCAAGAGAATTACAGAATTAGAGCAGACAGATGGCTAGATTTTTCGGCGGCTTATGCTTTTTTTGATGCCAATGGAAATGAATTTGGAAAGGTAGTTCGTAAAGGTTGGAGATCGTTGTGGAAGGCTAATTACGAGATTATAAATGAGCATCAAGAACACCAGTTTTCTATCAGTGAAGAAAATGGATGGGTAAAAGTGATGGATGCATTGTTTGCAGAAATCCCTATACTAGGAATTTTTACTGGATATTTGTTTAATCCATCATATATGGTGACTGATTTAAGTGGTGAACCAATTGTTAGACTTACTAAAAAGCCTTCTTTTTTCGGGAGGAAATTTGAGCTAGTAAAGATTGGAATGCTTAAAACAGAAGACTCAGAAAAGATTATGTTGGGTTTAATGATGATGATCTTACTAGAAAGAAGAAGAGGTTAAATGATACTTTTTCGAATATAATAAAAGGCTATCTCTAATGCAGAGATAGCCTTTTTAACTTTTATCAATTATTTATTTTTTCACAAATCTTTCAGTAAATGTAAATCCATTACCAGAAGCTTTGATCAGATAAACACCGCTTTTCAATTGATTGATATTGATTTGCGACTTTTGTGCTGATACGGTTTGTGTATATACCACTTTACCAGTTAAATCGAACACTTTTACAGAAGCATCACCCTCAAATGCAGGCATAAATATGTTTAGCTGATTGTTTGCCGGATTAGGGAATATCTGGAATGAAGAGATAATTTCTTCTTCAGTTTCAGTTTCCAATTCAGACTCAGCAACTCTACCATTTGTCCACCAGCATTTATAATAAGCTGATGAAACATTAGCCCTCTTCTGAGTTTTACCTCTATGGTTTGTCCATTCAATAAAAACAAGGTTATTACCGCTATGTGCAGGTGTTGTAAAAATGTTTTCCCCTGGTTGAGCGAAAATGTAGCCTTCTTCGTCTGAGTGTTTTACTAACCAATCAACTTTTAGAGCAAAATCATTAGGATTATACAAGTACCATCTTCTTTCTACAGCAGGTTCAACCGAACAAAGTGCATAGAACCAAAGACCTTGTACGTATGAGGGGGCCTCGAAGCTTAAGCTCAATGAAACAGGCATATGGTCTGAAGTTGTATTAGCATACTCTCCATCATAAAACTCATAGTGAACAATTTCAGAACCTGAATTATAATTGTCGAATAACTCATCTGAAAGTGTAATATGATCAATCATGTTTTCACGAAATACATAAGACCTAAAACCACTGTTACTTAAAGAAGCGGTTTTAATGCTATAATTATCGGTATCATTTACAAAGGCTTCGTATGATGTAAGTGTAGAAGAAATATCTGCTACTGTCACATCTACATCGTCATTGTAATCGCCTAATAAAACTACATTTTCATCACCATAATAAGCATCTAAAGAATCTTTTAGCACAGTTACATCATATTTACGCATATCGTATCTGCCTTGCGGATCGCTACTGTTATTAGCTCTTGCGTGTAAGTTTACAAAGTGCATTCTTTCAAGCGCACCGTTGATTGTTACATCAGCCACCATCATAAATGGAAGACGGCCACTAGCATAGAATCTAGATTTATCATCATCTGGGAAATCAGTTAAAGCACTATCATCTCCGCCATTGTAATATGGATGAATACTACTTAATAATGCAAAAGTATCAACTACATTAATTACAGATGTTTTGTAAACAAAAGCCAGTTTTTGACTGCTTGGATCATTATTTTGAGGATATGAAACTGCACTTGAGAATACAACTTCGTAGTCAGTTAACTCGCTCACTAATTGAGTTAATAAATCAGCATTAGAAATTTCTTGGAATGCATAAACATCAGCATCTAGTTCTATTATTTTAGCTTTTACACTGTCTTTCTGCGTCTCTTCTGGCGAAGGCCCATTTCCAGTAGCACCAAACCATTCGATGTTCCAAGTTACAATATCTAAAGCAGTGGCTGATGGTTCAGAACCTGCTGGTGGAGTAAACTCAGTGGCACAAGGTAAGTCTGATAGCATGCGAGGTAAAAGTTGTGGAGTACCTAAATAGTTGCCTACTACACCAGTTACATCACAAATTGCAGGTTGTGCTTTAGCTACTAAATCGGTTACTTCAGCATCAATTCGTAATTCACCAGAACCAGATGCATCTGTTAAAACAAAATTAGTATTACCCCAAAGTAAATTACCTTCTTCTGGAAATGTAGCATCAACAATTGTAATAAGTAAACCTTCGTAAGCTGCTAATTGAGAAAGCGTAATTGCTATTGGCTCATAAGGAATGGCAGTAGAATCAATTAAAGTTAATTCGGAGATATTGCCTAATTGAATTTGTCCACTAAAAGAGGTTCTTTCAGCAGTAATTGTTATAGAATCGCCAATTTCGTATAGATTGTTTGCATGTAATGCTGCATCAAAAACTGGAATACCACCAGTTGCATCTTGTAGATAAGCAGGACCACCCAATTGATCTAAAACAGTCAATTTACCAGTAACAGTTACCAAATTACCATCTGCCAAAGCTCTTGCTTCTGCAATCGTGATTAAGTCAGGTGTTACTACCACACCACCACCATTTACTTCGCCCGGAGTAGGAGTTGTTACGCCATAAGAAGAAGTATTTAATGCGCCACCTTCGCCATTTGGCAAACGCTGCATAGATTCCGCAGTACCATTAGAATTTAAGTTTTCGTCTACTTGAGGTTCACCAGCATTTAATAAAGTAAGTAGTTCTGTATCGTCAGAATCGCTAGTACCATAAACCAACGCATCTATAATGTTAGTGGTTGTAGCAATTGTACCATTAGGGAAGTCTGTTGCATCACCAGTATATAAGGCAACTGCATCAGCACCATTTTGTAAACCGTTTGAGGTGAAAGCTGCTAAATCTACATTAGCCACACTTGAACTACCAATTACAAAATAGCCATCTGCATCAGTACTGTAACCATCAAGGTCTATGGCATTGTAACTTGCATCTCCGTTTCCATTGAATAAAACTACTACTAAACCATTAAGCAAAGTATTACCTACGCCACCGTCGTATAATTCGATGAACTCAGCATCATCTGTACTTGGATTGTCTACATCTACTTCGTTGATTATTACGAAATCAGCAACTGGTACAACGATTTCATTTTCTGCACCTGGAGTTGGTGTAGCAGTAAGGTAAGTTGAAGTATTTAAAGCTCCACCGCTTCCATTACTAATTCTTTGCATCGATTCAGTAGTGCTGTTGTCATTTGCAGATTCGTCTACTTGAGGTTCACCTGCATTTAACAATGTAAGTAGTTCAGCATCGTCTGTATCATTAGTACCATATACAATCGCATCAACCAGATTTTCAGTAGTAATTGCAGTTCCGTTAGGGAAAGCGGTTGCATCAGCTTCATAAAGTGCAACTGCATCAGCTCCATTTTGAATACCATTTGTAGTGAAGGCAGATAAATCTACATTTTCTACACTATCGCTACCAATTACAAAATAACCTTCAGCATCTGTAGAATAACTAGCTAAGTCTATGGTATTGTAACTTAGATCGTTGCTTCCGTTGAATAATACGACTATCAAACCATCTAATGGAGTATTACCAACTCCACCATCGTATAACTCAATAAATTCTCTATCATCTGTGCTTGGGTTGTCTGCATCGACCTCATTGATAATAATCTCAGCAGTAGGAAGTACTTCATTGTTGCTAATACCTGGAGTTGGAATAGCAGTGATGTAAGAAGAAGTATTTAATGCACCTCCTTCTCCATTTGGTGAGCGTTGCATAGATTCTGTTGTACCAGCTCCGTTAGCACTTTCATTTACTTGTGGTTCTCCTTCATTTAGTAAAACCAAAAGTTCAGCATCGTCTGAATCATCAGTGTCATATACCAAAGCATCAATCAGGTTTTCTGTTGTAATTGTAGTTCCAGAAGAGAAATCTGTTGCATCGGCTTCATAAAGTGCAACTGCATCAGCTCCATTTTGAATACCATTTGTAGTGAAAGCAACTAAATCTACATTTGTTACAAGTGCACTACCGATAACAAAATAACCATTTTCATCAGTGCTGTATCCATCTAAATCAATGGCATCGTAACTTTCATTGTTGCTACCATTAAATAATACAATTACTAAACTATCGAGCGGTGTATTTCCTGCACCACCATCATATAATTCGATAAACTCAGCAGCATCTGTACTTTCATTATCAGCATCCACTTCGTTAATTACGATATTAATAACTGCTTCGCCGAAAGTTTGGCTGCTATTTACAGCGCCAAATGTAGCAACGGCTTCGGTTGCCCAAGTAAAATCTTCGTAATCTGAACCAGCGCCAGAAAGTTGCAAAGAAAAACCTATTTCAGTGCTGCTAGATTCAGCTACACCAATATCTGTAGAAGTAAGACCATCAGCCACACCACCAACAGCAGTAAAGCTACCTTCGTAACTTAAAAACTGAATCACATTGCTACTAGCATCAACTAAAGCAATTCCATCTGGGCCACCATTTTGGATTCCATTTACTGGATAAGAAATACTTAAAAATCCATAGCCGTTTGCTTGGTCTGTGATAGTGCCAGATAATGTTTCTGTATCGTATTCTGAGCCATTGCTTCCATTGTATAATACAATACTCCATCCGGTAAGGTCTGTTCCAGCAGGAGCCGCAATTTCTATTGCTTCACCTGCATCTGTGCTGGCATTATCGTAGTGGATTTCGTTAATAAAAACTGGTGTTTGTGCATTGCTAAAACTCCATAGTACACTTAAACTGAGTGTAAATAGAAGTTTAGTTACAGTAAAATTTAACTTCATAGGGAGGATAATAAATAATTGAAAGATAATAAAATAGTTTCGGGTAGCGAATCTAAGGTTTGAAAAGCGTATTTCCTTATGAAGCACATTATAAAAAAGTTAAAAATAGGTCTCGTGTGCACATTATTATTCATGTGCGAAAAAAACCAGCAAATATTGAAGGAGAAGAAGAGGGAAGAGAGGGAAAAATGGGCTATTTATTAAAATAAAAGGGATTGTGTTTAGCACAATCCCTTTCGTTCTTTTTATTGAAGTAATACCTTCTTAATGATATTGCCTTTTTGAATACTTTTTATACCTATAAAATACATACCTCTTTGCGATACTATTTCTTTTAGGTTTAAAGTAAGATCAGTTTCGTCTTCGATCGTTTTTTGATATAGTGTTTGTCCGAGAGAGTTATAGATAAAAACTTCTCTGTAATCTTCAATTGAACCCAGATGTATAGAAACCTCACTACTTGTCGGGTTTGGAAAAACATTAAATTCATCAGATTGAATACTTACTTCGCTAGCGGCCAGCCTTGCACTTGAAGCTGGTACTATTTCTAGATAATCTATTGCTGCCCAGTTGCTTAAAGTTTCAACAATTAACTGTTTGCTACCTGCTGAAAAGTTAAGAACACCACTTTGCATTACACCGAAATATGCTTTGCCATAATCGTTGGTGTATTTAATAGTAGAGTAATCTCCTGTAAATGTAATAGCACCTTTTTCTGAAGTTGAAAATGCATAACCATTTGGCCAGTAGGCATCGTTTGTCGCACTGTTTCCAGAACGTACCATTACTTTTAATATATAATTACCTGCTTGAGCAATTTGGAAGTTAATGGCTAACTTATCTCCTTGATCGAAAAGTGTAACTGCTTTTTCGTTGCTGTTTGCAGTAGAATTATAAACTCTAATGGCAGATTTAGTACCTACATCTGTAAGTGCAGTAAAGTTATCTTCTGCTTCAATCAGTTGAGAAGAAACAGTCGTTGTACTGCTTTTTACAGTTACCATTACTTTATCAGCTACAGTGTTAGCTTCATCATCAGTTACTTTAAGTTCAAATTCGTATGAGCCAGCAGCTAAGCCAGATACGGTTACCGAAGCTGTATTTGCACCTAAAAGTGTAACACCAGCACCGGAAGTTTTGCTCCAAGCATAAGTTACAGTACCACCGTCAGGATCGCTACCGCTACCTGTTAGCGTGATGCTACTTTGAGGTAAAGTAATCGTTTGATCTGCACCAGCATTTACAATTGGCATTTGGTCTACAGGAGTATTTGTAGTAGTGCTAAATGAAAACTGTATAGTTAATGTGCCTAATAAATTACCTTGCAAGTTAGCATTTTGGTAAGCCTTACCAACTAACTGATAGCTATAACCAGCTTGAACACCAGATGATGGCCAACTATTGTAATTACCAGCTACATCACCAAACAAAGCATAAGGTGCTGCATTTTCTTTAGCACTTTTGCTTGTACCTCCATTAGAACTAGTTAAGTCAAATTGCACACTACCCACTGTAGCCGGATTCGTATTAGCTCTAATGTTGATGTTTTGAGTTGGTAAATTGGTAAGATTTATCACAGCTCCATTTGCAATCGTTTCAAAGCCACTAATTGGCTGATTAGTTTGTGCGTTCATCAAAGAAAAACTCACAAAAGCATTTGAGCTTGTAGGTGCTGGGTTTACAGTCACTACTACAACATCAGAAACTGTATTACCTTCATTATCAGTCACTTTTAACTCAAACTCATAAGTGCCTGCTACCAAACCTGAAATATTTAAAGTAGCAGATGTAGTACCAGATAATGTGGCAGCACCACCAGATTTTTTACTCCAAGCATAGGTTACAGTGCCACCATCAGGATCGCTACCGCTACCAGAAAGTGTAATGCTGTTTTGAGGCATTGTAATTGATTGGTCTGCACCTGCGTTTGCAATTGGTTGTTGATCTGTTGGAGTTGTTGAACTCAAAGCAACTACTTCCAAATAGTCTACAGCACCCCAACCAGTATTCGCTGCAATTGTAAGCTCGTGAGTTCCAGCAGCTAAACTGAATGTACCAGAATTCATAGTTCCCCAGTAAGAACCACCAATATCATTACTATAAGCACTAATGGTGGCAGCATCACCAGTGAAAGTGGTTGTTTGTCCATCCAAAGCAAAAGTATAACCATTAGACCAGTAAGCAGTCTGAGAGTTTTTATTACCAGAACGCACTCTAGCTTTTAGCTGATAACTACCAGCAGAGGTTGTAAAAGGTATTTTTATTTTATCACCAGAATCGTAAATAGATAAACCTTTTAATCCACTTGCTACATCTACGTAGATAGTTCCAATCGCATTGTTTCCACCATCAGTCACAGCTTGAGCCTTGTCTTCTGCTTCATATAAAACAGAGGTAGGCTGAGGGCTCGTAGTTGTTTCCTTAAAAGTAGCAGTTAAAGAACCATCAGCTTGAGGGAAAGTGTAAACTTGTGTTCGTGACTTTCCATTAGACCATTGCTGAAACTCATAACTTTTACCATTCAAAGATTGAACAGCAGTTGTGGTCACTTCCGATTGAAACAACTGTAATTCGTCAATCACAAAAGGAGTTGTTCTTGGCTGTCCATCTACATAAATAGTTAATCCACTCGGCACTGTGTTAAAAGTTACGTTTACCTTTTTAGGATAAATCGTAATTGATTTTGTTGCTGCAAGTCCATTCTGATTGGTTACAGTAAGTTTTAGAATGTAACCAGTGTTATCGTGGTAGCTATGCCCAGTTGTTGGAATATTAATCGTTCCAGATTTGCCTGGGTAATTAGTAAGTGCACCTGGGTGGGTGTGGTCGTTATGTAAAAATTGTAAATCCCATTTAAAGTTAGCATCGGTTAAAGTATTTTGATCTGTTGCAGTTCCAGAGAAAGGAATCACTTCTCCAGCATAGAACATATAACCATCTGCAGGAGAGGTAATTTGTGGTACAGGAGGCGTACCTACAGTAATAGTTATCTCTTCTGAAGTTACAGACTGACCAGTAGAAGCTTGGACACTTAAACGAGCTTTGTAAGTACCGGCAGTAGAATAAGTATACGAAGGACTCTGCGAAGTGCTTTGCTGACCATCCCCAAAATACCATGTATAAGTTAAAGTACCTGAACCAGTATAGTTTGCCAAACCTGTAAATTGTACTGCTAATGGCGCAGAACCCAGTGTTTTGTTGGCACTTGCCTGTATAATGGTTAAAGTAACACCACTTTTGTAATAAATTTTTCTAAGCTCACCAGATATAAGGTCTAGATAAAATATTTCACCATTTTTACCTTGTCTTAAACCAACAACACCTTTACCACCAGTGCCATTTTTAAATGTAATGGCTTTACTCTCTCCAGTGCCTGCACCAGTAGGTTTTAGGTTAGCATCCATTTCAAGATAGCGAATCCAGCTTTGAGCGTAGTCGCCAAAGAAATATACACCCTGATACTGTGCAGGGAAATTACCATTTCTGTAAATGAAACCACCAGTAATAGAGTTACCACGGTTTACGACGTGTTTATAAGAGTATATTGGATCAGTAAATTTTGCATCTTGGCAAGAGCCATCAGTATTTCTACCAGTGTCACCACAGTCAGGCCAGCCATAGTTAGCACCTTTTTTTGCATAGTGTACATCTTCCCAAGAGTTTGCATGGTCGTTACCACCCACAACACCCATTATAAATGTACCTGTAGGCTCATCGTAAAAACCTTTAAATGGGTTTCTTAATCCCCAAGCGTAAATTGGGCTGTTCGCAATTGGGTTATCTGCTGGTATGCTTCCGTCTTTTAAAATTCTAAAAAGCTTACCGTTTTCGTAAGAGAGGTTTTGAGCTCTATCGGCAAACATCATATCACCAACACAAAAGAAGATGTAACCAGATTTTGAAACAGCTAATGCACCACCCATATGATAAGGTGATTGCGAAGTGCTATAAGTTAGATTACTTTGCCAAAGAACAGTTTCATTTATCGCAATAGTACCAGATAAAGTAAATCTCGATAAGCGTACCTTTAAAGCAGTTGTGGTATAATAAATATAGAAATACTTGTTTGTGGCAAAGTCAGGGTCAATGGCTACAGATAATAAACCACGCTCATAGTCAGCTTCAACATTGCCTAAAGTTAAAACAGTTGTTTTTGTAGGGTTAGCAGCATACGGATCGGTTAAGTAAATTTTACCTTGTTTCTCCGTAATTAAAATTTTTCCGTCGGGTAATACTCCCATTGAAGTAGGAATATTTAAGCCAGATACCACCAGTGCATCTGCAAAGTTTGCATCATATCTGAAATTGTAATTTTCAGAGTTTAATCCTTTAGAAGTTCCAGTTAAAAATAGAATGTAGAATAAAAATAAGCTCAGTACAGAAGATAGTTTTTTCATAAGGCTTCAGTTAAAAAAATGTGAGGTTATCGGAAAAAAAATGCTAGTAAATCGGTGTGATTGTAGTTCTGTAAATTACAGGTCGAAAGAAAGCTAGTAAAGCCTCCTATATACATGGGGGGACTAGTAAATGTACTTATTTCCGATATAAAAACTGTATCAAATACAGTGGTTTTTGTAAAAGTTTTTTTCATATATTTAATAGGTTAAAAATGATGAATGATAGACGTGTAAAAGGTTGAAAGTCACAGAAATTTCATAAAATTTTTCATGTTGTTATATTCAGGATTTTTCCGTTAAGAAATTGAATTTTTCCAAGAAGATTTTGTCTTGAACAACCTTTTTTTGGTTCAAATCATTGTTGGCGTGAGGATAGATAATCAATGAAGAGAATTCTATACATCCTGTAAGAAATCAAAAGAAAAAATTAGTGGTAGTGTGATTAATAAACACCTAATTGTAGTTCAATAATTTTACAATTTTGATAGGAGTGATAGCTTTCGGTCTCCTCAAGAAACTATTAGCTTAAAGGAAAGCTTACAATTCCTTTGGAAAGTTACAGGAATTAAACCGACAGCAGATTTTTCACATGAAGTATGGTATTACACCAATAATTCAGATTTAGAAAAAGACATAATCAGATGGAAGAAAAGGAGTAATAAGCATTCTCATTAAATCTCATTTGCCTTTTTCAAAGTCATCTTGGCTAGTAATGGCCCGATGATTTCGTGTAAAATAGTAGCACCCATTATGGTTCCGATAATGAGTGGAGCCATTTCGCTATAGTCTTCGTTTTTTTGCATCAGTAAAGACAAACCAATTACAATTCCTCCTTGTGGAATGAGACCTCCTGCTGTTAAGTATTTTACTTTTGGAGGCATTTTAGTAAGTGTTGCTCCCAAAATAACTCCTGAGAATTTACCCAAAGCTCTAAAAACAAAAAAGATCAGTATGAGTAAGGAGGCAGAAGATAGCACCGAAAAGTCTAGATGCATACCACTCACAGTAAAAAAGAAAATGAATACAAGCTCCTCAGTATACCTTTCTAACACACCAAAAATCTCTTTTTGATTTGGGTTGAAGTTCACAATCATTACCCCAAATACCATGGTTGCCATCAGTTCTTCCACTTCAAAAAACAAAGAAGTACCAAAGCAAGTACTCAAAAATCCAAGAATTAAAATGATGTAAACACCATCTCCTTCTACCTTAAAATATTTAGTAAAAAGGTTGAATAATAAACCCGACAATGTGCCAATAAGAATTGCTCCGCCAATGGCAATTCCAATTTCAATAAAGATGCTGGCAATATCTACATGAGCATTTGGTGCATGATTGAGAAACAAAACGGCTACGCCAGTAGAAAGGCTGAAGATGAGAATCCCTACAGCATCGTCAAAAGCGGCAACGCCCATTATCGTATCCGATACTTCTCCTTTTGCTTTGTATTCGTGCGCAACCGCAAGGGTAGAAGAGGGATCGGTAGGGCTAGCCAAACTAGCCACCAACAAACTAAAAGGTAATAAGTAAAGATTTAAAGATTCATTTCCGGTAAATCTGGCTAGCAGCAAAAAGCCTATTAATACAAACAGGAATGCAAACAAAGCTTCAAAAATGGTGATGGTTAAAATGCCTTTTCCAGATTTTCTAATTTTTGAGATAGAAAGTGTACTCCCCACTTCCATAGTAATAAAAGCCAAACAGATATTTGTAACAGGTTCGGTTACATCGGGGAAGTCTGCTTGTATAAAAGGAGTGAGGTTTGGGTTGAGCACAATGCCAGCTACAATGTAACCAGATACCTTTGGCAGCCCAATTAAATGTGCCAGTTTTCCCAATAAATATCCAACTATTAATATTAAGCCGAGCGTGAGGGTAACATCCATGGTAGTATTTGTATTCAGCTGGTTTTCAAATGAATTTTTGTTTAAAAATTCATGTATCGAAGTTTAAAAAATTAACCGTTCAAATGTATAAATAAAATGCCCTTATGCAAAAGAATACATATATGTCTGGTTCACCAATAAAACTTTTTACTGAGTAAAGTGCTAGTGATCAAATTTGTTGGTTACTTCCTTCAGAATTTCTTATTAGTTTTGGCGCTTGTAAAGACGATTTACATTAAAGCTTATAAAAAACACAAAATGAAGAAATTAATAATTGCTATAACTTTAAGTTTGATGGCCAGCGCATCATTACTAGCACAAAATTCAAAAAAACCAAAACTGATAGTTGGCATTGTAGTCGACCAGATGCGCGCCGATTATCTGTATCGATTCCAAGATAATTATACAGATGGTGGTTTTAAAAGATTGATGGGAGAGGGGTTCAACGCTAAAAATACTCATTACAACTATGTGCCTACTTATACGGGTCCGGGGCACGCATCTATTTACAGTGGAACTACGCCAAAAAACCATGGTATTGTGGCAAACGATTGGTTTAGTAGAGAGCTCAACAGAGAGGTGTATTGTGCGGAGGATTCAACTCAAAGGTTGGTTGATAACAAAGGTGTTGCTTCTGATAAGTTCGATTACTTTTCTCGTTCGCCAAAAAATTTGCTTACTACTAATTTTGCAGACGAGTTAAAACTATCTACCAGTTCCAGGTCAAAAGTAATAGGTATTTCATTAAAAGATAGAGGTGCTATTTTTCCTGCTGGGCACATGGCAGATCATGCTTTTTGGTACAATTCAAATAATGGCAATTTTATCTCAAGCACATATTATGGCGATAAATTACCAGAATGGTTAGTTAAATTTAATAAAAGAGAAGTAGCAGATTCTCTACTCGATCTTGATTGGGAACCACTTTTGGCAGATGAAAAATACATGGGTAGCAATCCTGATGACAGCCAGTGGGAGAAAATTTACAAAGGCAAAAAGGAATCAGTTTTCCCTTATAAATTAAAAAAATTAAGAAAAGACAATGGCAATTTTGGACTTATCACCCAAGTACCTTACGGAAATACACTTTTAGCCAATTTAGCTTTTGCTGCTATTAAAGGAGAAAAATTGGGAAAAGGTGCTGAGACTGATATGATTACCATTAGTTTTTCTAGTACAGACTATGTAGGCCATAACTTTGGTATTCGCTCTAAAGAGTTGGAAGATACTTACATCAGATTAGACAAAGACATTGAAGCTTTACTTAACTACTTAGACAAAGAAGTTGGCAAAGGAGAATATATCTTGTTTTTAACTGCCGACCATGCTGGTAGTGATAATCCTGATTTTTTGAACAAAGAAAAATTGCCTCATGGTTATTACTCAACAGGAGATATAAAAGCAGGTTTAAACGAGCATTTATCTAAGAAGTTTGGCAACAAAGATTATGTTACATTTATTGATGGTGTGCATGTCTATTTAGACGAAAAAGCAGTCTTAGAAAACAAAGAATTAGTAACCGAAGCAGCACATTTCTTAAAAAATACAGATGGCATAAAAGAAGTATTTGTACCATCTATCTACGGAAATAACACAGAAGGCAGATTAACTACCTTAATGAGCAATGGTTACAACTACGCGAATTCTGGCGACATCATTATCCAGTTTTATTCTGGTTGGATGAGCCAAAGAACCTATGGAACCACTCACGGAACTGGTTTTAGCTCAGATACACATGTTCCGCTTTTATGGTATGGCTGGAATGTGCCAAAAGGTGAAACCAGTGAACCGCACACTATTACCCAGATCGTGTCTACACTCTCAATGAAATTAAATCTGCCATTACCAGACGATGCAGATTTAAATCCGATAAAAGAATTGGTGGAAAATAAGTGATATCAATAAAAAATTTAAAGAAGATTGTTAATAAAAAAACCTCCATTTCGGAGGTTTTTTTATTAGGGTTTTCACACATTTAACCTTTACTTTTTTCTTCTTCTATAAATTCCAAAGCAGATTCGAAACAGCTTTCTAATTCTTCATCTAAAGGATCATATGCTGTTTGAATAGAGGCGAATTGCTTCATCCAGGTTTTGTCATTCATTCGGGCACGTATCCATTCTTCTGCTTCAGGGTTTTGACAATAAAATATCACTCTTTCTGCATCAGAATTGCCTCCATCTCTTAAGAAGAGCTTTATCATGGCTTCTAATACACCTTCTATTTGTTCTTTAGAGAAATTTAAAGAAGGATTAATCTTAGTGTCATATTGCGTAGTATAGATGCTGGAGAAAATCACCTGTTTTTTCTTGTAACCTGCTGGAGTAAGTGGAGCCATCACCTTTTCCATAAAATAATCATAAACTGAAGGCAGGTGTGCTGAGGTTAAGAAAAATACAGCGGCACTTTTTATAGAATTTTCCCAAGGGTAGTCACTATCAAATAAATTAGGTGCCACTTCAAAAAGGGCTTTGGCCATTTCCAGGTTAGGATCATCCTCACCTTTTATGAAATTAGGGAAGTCTTCTCCAAAGAGCTTTTCATTTATATCATGAGCGCTAAAATTTGAGTTTACAAATAAATGTAATAATGCCTCTTTTTTATTCTCCATATCTGCCCTCCAAAGGTATACAAAGCACATGCGTTGTAGATCTCTGCCTTTAAGATTCATTAATGTTTCAAGGCGTATTTCTGGAGTTAGTCCATCGAGGTAATCGAATATGTTTTTCTGAATTTTAGCTTTTTCTTCCGCTGGGGTTTTGAACCTATCATAGCCTTCTATGAATTGGTCAATGGCAGCTATATGTTCTCTTAATGCAGCTACATTTTCATTTTGCTCACCCAGTACGGCTAATATATCCTGATATTCTTTAGATACTTCATTGCCATTAAAATAAAAAGCCGCTGTAGTTTTTAGAGCCTCTTTGTCTGAAACAAAATCACGCACATCCCAAAGCATAATTTCTGCAAACTTTCTCTTGTGCTCATCTTTCCACACATTTTTGTAGGTGAAGAGCTCATTGACTAGTTTGTCAGCAAAGCTGGCTTTATCTTCAGTGTTAGGATTACAGGCGTATACATAAGAGAGTAGGCAAATGTCTTTCTGATCATCTTTCACTAGAGCCTCAAACTCATTCCATTGGTTGTACTTCTTGAGGTTGTTTTTCAGCCAGCGCATTCTTGTAATCAGGTTGTCCTCTACTTTAGGATACATGATTATTGAATTCCACCAGTTCTGCAGATTATCACTACCGCCTCTGTAGCTTTGAGATTGGGTAAAGAACACTAAAAAGGCCCTTCTTCTTAAAAAGATCTCTTTGGCTTCTTCACTTTTCTTTATTTCGATGTCATAAAAAGCATCTGTGTTCTCGAAGAATATTAAGGTATCGTAGATACGGTACATTTCGTCGTCTAGCTGATGCTCTTTTACTATGGCAGCTACTTCATCATATCTTTTATCTAAGCTGAAGCCAAAATGCAATAACCAGTATAAGGCAAGATGCGGATCTGTAGGAAACTCACTTTTTTCTTCCTCATAGCTTTTGTTGATGTCATCGGCATCTTCAAAATGACCAAATGGAGATGGGGTAGTTCTGTGGAGCCAGTCTATAAATAAATCAGAAATCCACTGATACCTTTCTAGTAAAATAATGGGAGCTACTTTTCTTTCAATAGGCTCTTCTTTATAGTTAACGCCGTGTTTTTTAGGACTTTTTATGATTACTGGAGATATGCCGCCACCATCATGACTATAGCCGTAAGTACCCGTTTTGCTCCTGCGGTCTACTACTACCCAGTCGCCAGCGCCAGGATATATATCGCCTTCTTTTATCTGGTGGTCTTCATATATCCCGTCGAGCTTCTCAAAGCCAGCCAGGCTACCGTAGTAATCTTCCCAGTAAGTCATCATGTTAATAAATGCATTGATTTTTAACGGGGTGAGGTCTATTTCAATCTGCTGATCGAAATCCAGAAACTGCTCTCCTTTTTTGATCTTATCTAAGATTAAATCAGGCTTGTATTCATAAGAGGAACCGTATTTTGCTTCCTGATAAATGCTTTCATCAGAGATATAACCATTGTAAGGGGTCGCTTCTTTATCGTAAGTATATCGCTCATTTTTGTTATCTGGCTTGTGCTGATGTAGCAGAATGTGAGCGTGTGGAGGGACGGCAGCATGTATATGGTGGCTATCAATAAGTATATTTGTTACAGTAGTCTTTCCTGCTATAAATAATGGACTGAGTATAGCGGAGATGATCAGGTTCTCTGCAGTAACGTTACCTGTTACTATGACCTGCCCATCATTAAATATAAGCCCTGTTTTAGGCCCTTCTTTCATTAATAGAGAGCCCTTTACGTTAAGGTTTCCATTTATGATCAGGCACTGACTATTGAGGAGGGTAAAATCACCTTCTTCATTTACATCCTTATCTATAATCTCAAATTTGCCTGCTCTGAAATTGTCAAAATGACTTGAAAAGTCACCATTCAATAGCAGTTGCCTTAATTCAGGGTGATTTATCAAAAGATCTCTTTTGCGATTATATTCCTGCTGGCTGTTATCTAACTTTACAAGGGCATTTTTAATTTCCTCTTTTTGTCTGTTAGATGCGGTATCGTGCGGTGATAATTCAAATTTCTTTAATTGTTTGTCGGCTAACTTAAGCCAGGCCTCCTGGTCATCATAGAAATTGAAAATCAATGAGTCATTAAACCAAATCGTGGCATAGTTGGCATGAATATGTAAATTGGCTTCAAAGTCAAATTCATCTGACCGGTAAGCTAACATGCGCTCTTCTTCTTGATTCTGAAGTTCTTCGAAGTCTTTCCCGCTTAGAATCTTGGCAATTTCTGAAACATGAACAGGTTCAAAAGTATTTTTCTTTTTCGATATCTTCTTTAGCCCACTGCTAACTTCAGACATATACATTTGCTCGCCTTCAAAATCCTTTATGAGATACTTATTTAGTTTTTTCAGCGCTACAGGCTTAGATACAAAGTAATGCCTGTTTTTAATATCTGTGCAATGTACAAAATAGCACTTCTTTTCTAATGGATCTTGATCTCCCTTTTCTAACCAAAAATATAATTGCTGTTCTTCTAATAATAAATTGGTCTTTTCGAGTCCTTCCATTGGAAGTAATTCGATAGAATTTTTCAGTAGTGTTTGGCGGCTATTCTGTGTTCCATCATCTTCTTTGTCCGTCATTTTTTGTGTTTTTACTGGTGTAAGATTTTTTTTGGGGGGCCAAAAATATAAGATTTTGGAAATCTTAATATGTTATACTTTTTAATTTTTGTGAGAATTAAAATTTCACGGAATCCAGTTAGGTATTTTTACGGATAAGTGTGAAGGTGTTAAGTTTATAATTGGAAGAAGGAAAAGGATATTTGAGATGAAACAAACAACTAAGGGATTAATTCATAATATACTGTATCAATTAAACAAAGTTTGTTTTTACAATTTGGTTTATTTTGGAGTCTCTATTTTGTATAGAGATAATGTGAAAGAATTTTATCAAGTTCTTTTCATTATCAATTTACTAATCTTAGCACCCTCAACACTTATTTCAATTATAGTAAAATTGAATAAAGTGAAACAAGACTACAAAATAACTATTCCAACGTTTTTAGCGATTGTTTTAATAGTAGAATTAACATTATTACTGGTCTCATAATAATTTAGGTTAAGCAATTTTCAAGGATTGATTAATCAGTGAAAAGTATTAGAAAACCAAGACTAGATGCATAAAAGAATATTGATTTGTTTGATAATAATTATGGTTCAAGCTGAACTTTTGGCACAAGTACAGCCGGTTAAAGATAGTACTACATATTTTATACACGACGATTTTAAAAAAGAAAAAAAACGTATCATTAAATATTTTGGAGCTTCATCTTTAGATAGGATAATTATATTACAAAACCATATCCAAAAATTGGAAAAAAATAATATAATAGGCTTAGGAGATGAGTCTAAATTTATGATTTTTGACTTAGAAACATTAAGTAATGAAAGTTTTTCTTACGCTTTTTTTCTATCTGGTGGTTGGGGTGGCTCATATTATTCATATAAGTTTGAGAATTTGGATCATCAATTTGAACTTTGGAAAAATGCTTTAGCAAAACGGCCTTATTTAAAATCTAATGACCAATCTATATGTACTGTTGAGGTGGCGTATTATTATAATCATTTATGTAAAAAACATGCCCAATAATCGCATTCAGTTTATGGAAATCAACCTTCAACATATAAACCCCAAATTCATAAAAGTGATGCAACTAGACTTAGATACTATATTGGGAGTCGAGACACCTTCTGTTGTTGTCAAAAAGAATAAAATTGACATGGAGAACTTTAAAAAAGCGAAAGAAATCTGGCTATCAAGAATCAAATGAAAATTACTTGTATTTTTAAAATATTGTTTGGGTTTTCAATTGTTTTGAATATCTACTTTATTGTGATGGACAATCTTGAAAATAAGAAAGTAATTTCTACTAATCCGTTTAGCCCAAGTAGTAAAATAAGTGAAAATGATTTATTGAATAGTGGATTTACTCAAGTGACCACAGATATGCCTATTTTAGGTAAAAAGGTAAAGAATGTAAAGATGAACTATACATTTAAATACTTTTCAGATAATCATATCAAACAGGTTTTAAAAAGTGGTGAAACCATTCATGATATAAATTTCTATGATTTTATATTGCCAAATAAGCCATTAGGTTATTCTTGTGAAGTTGAATTTGAAAATACACCTGATAGTTTAATACTCAGTAATTTTTTTCAACAATATTCTGTTGAAATTATTTCTAATTTTCAAGAATTAGAATCGGCTAAAACTTTTTCTGATAGCAATAAAGCTATAGAATTTTTTGTGTCCAATACAGAGACATCTCAGGTATTCTTGTGTTTGTTAGATATTGAATCTAATGGAAAAAGCACATTGTATTTTAGTTACTCTTTGTATTAAAGTCTCTGATAATCAGCTATCTAAAAAAAAACACTTAACTGTGTTTATGTTAAGTAAAGAGCCTATTCTTTGGCCTTTATTAAGTATATATAATTGAAATAATTGTATAAAGACTTTTAATTAGACGTTTGTAGCACAGCATTAAATTGTAAAAATGACTTTTCAGCTATGAACTCAAAACTAAAGCTTTTCTGCTTAGTTTCGCTGCTTTTTGGGGTAAGCATAATTGTCGATTGTGAACTTCTAAAAGTTTGGAGAACTGCCAAATTAGAAAAAATGTATGGCGACTCAATTAATGCTGGTCGTTATGGAGGGGGTGAACGTGTAACTAAAGTTGATATCGGGTATAAGACTATTGTTGTCCATCGTTCTCTTGCAAGTCATATATACGGATTGGATAGCTTAGACATATTGTCAACAATGATTTTTTATCAAGTGATGGCGTTTAAAGTTCCTTTTAATGACGAATATAAGATTGTTCCACCAGAATATGGGATTAATAGAGGCCTCTACTTTTATCCTATATTACTAATAATTGCATCAACCATAACACTTGTTTCTAAGTCAAAAAGTGTAAGAGACCACTCCTTAGGGCTAACAGTTATTATGGTTCTACTGATATTGTATGTTCTATTTCTGAATTGAATAAAAGTTGAAAAAGTATACTCCTCAAGTATAGCTCATTCCAAAATCATAAGCTTTAATATAGCTTACAGTAATTGTTTCTGTAGGTCTTACTAAACTGTCATAATGTAATTTTAATTTTCCAGTTAGAATATCTCTTACTTTTTTAAATGGTTCCCAAACTCCACAATCTGGAGTCAAAGATTTAACATCTTTAATTCTATACAGTCTTAAGTCATCAAACCTGTTTTCTTTTATAGCAAGTTGAAAAGCAGTTCTTGTTTCCTCAATTGATTCTAATGTATTTATATTTTCAGTTTCGGATAATTAGAAATTAATCATATTTTAGTATAAATAATGATATTTCACATCCGATAGCATCAAATAAAATGAATGATAGAGATTTAACTGAAAATGAAAGCCAATTTTGCTCAATTCTATCAGATAAAAGAAGGTAAAATATACAAGCAAAAAAACTACGATTGTTTTGAATCTTTTATAGAATGAGGAAAGTTTGAGCAAACTATTCACTTATGAAAAAAATTAGTCTTTATACACTTCTAATCAGTTTAGTTATAAGTTGCACCGAAAGCTCAGAACATAAAAATCAGTTTGATAATTTTAAATTAGAGAATGTAAAATGTGAAGCTACATTTTCAGAAGAATTTAACCAAAAGCTCATCTTCGGGGCAGTTTATCAGCAAATATTTATGGACTCATGCATAATAGCTTTAGATCAAGCACAAGATGAGTTTGTAACAATTCTAGATTTGCGCACTAATGAAATTATTAGAACTGGTACTAATGGCAAAGGTCCAAATGAGTTGATAATGCCCATGACTTTAGTAAAAAGTAAACATTGTGCGAAATGTTTTGAATTATATGATTTCATACATAAAGCTGTTTTTGCTTTTAATTTAGACTCATGTATCGCGCGAAAAGGGAATTACTTACCTACTAAAATTACCACTAGTTTTAAGGAAGGGTTTAAATATATTTCTGGAAATAAAAATACTTTTATTGGTTCTGGAGTATTTGAATCTACTTACAGGTTTGCAACTTTTAATGTAGAAGACAACAAGTTTAACTATGATTCAGAAAATGTTTTTGATTTTGATAATAGTGACAAAAATGAAAATATATTTAAAGCATTGGCCTATCAAGGACAAATGAGAATTATCGATAAAAAAATGGTTTGGGTTTGTTCTAATACACCGTTTTTGGAGATTTATTCAATTGATAAGAATAGTTTGATAAAAGAGAAATCGTTGCGATATGGAACTGTAAAATATGTAGCCGATAGAGCTGGGGGTGGCTATGGCAGTGCAATAAAAGGAGGTAATCAAATGGGTTTTCGGTCTATAGATGTTGATGCAGATTATATTTATACCTTATATTCTGGAAAAGTAGTAACTAAAGGTAATACCGGAAGTATAACTTATTCTGACAAACTACTCATTTTTGATTGGGAGGGAAATTTTGTAAAGGGTTATAAACTTAGCGAAGCAGTAACATGTATTTCAAAAAATTCTAATAATAATATTATTTATGGGTTTTCTGCACTTGAGGGAAAAATTATACAATTTGAAATATAGATTTTGAATCTTTTATAGAATGAGGAAGTTTTGTGCAAACTATTGTTTGATTTTACTCTTAATAGGAAGTTCGTGTAGTCCGCGTGTGGGAAATATTGATGAATATAAATTAGAAGTTTTTGCAGATTATTTTCAAATCTATATGCAAACGGCTTCAACTTTAGAAAGTGAAGAACTTGGTGTAGAGTGGTCTGAGAAGGAACTAAAAAGGCTTTTACAAGTAAAAAAGGAGGAATTCGTAATTGGTACGGCGAGAAATATGTCGGTTCCTTTTTTCATTAAAATATATCCCGAAAAACCAGAAATTAACTTAGATAATTGGGATATAGTAAATGAATCGGAGATAAAAGTTACTGCAAATATTCTATACATAAACTCAATGGATGATGAAATAAGCATTCCTTTAGAGTCTGGGGTTTATGGATTTTATACCTTATACAAAAATCTTGATTCTATAAGCAAAGATGGTTTAGAGGGTGATGATGAATATTACTTATACCTATGGAAAACATCTAAAGCAAGTCAAACTACTGATGTAATGGAATTGAAATGATTAATTTTTAAAATATTAAATGATTATCCGTATTCTTACCACAAGCTCAAGTGAGCGTACAAGCAATTAATATTCTGTCAAAAATATCATTTTCAAAGTATCTTCTATTGAGTTTGTAACAGAACTCATCTAGATAATTCTGTAGATACCCTGGCCTTGTATGCTGATATATCCCTTGTAGGACTTTCTTTGCATTCCCAATGGCTGTATGTACCCAAGGTAGTTTGATATGGGCCTGTTTTGAGGGCACTTTTTCCACATCCATCTCGAACTCTCCTGCCAGTGACTGATAGGTTGAATAGCCATCTGTAATCATCTTGGCATTCTGGGCAACATGCCGGGTAATCGTATTTCTAGCAGTTTCTACTGTAAAATCAGCGCATACAGCTTGCACCTTTTAGAAGGGCGGTGTTTTTTAGGCTGTAGCACCACCTCTGTCTGTGCAAAGACCATCGCCATGGTCTGCTTCTGGCTCCCCCTTCCCCGCTTTCTCTCCTCTTCCTTCTGCCCCTCGGGTACTAGTGTTTCAAAGAACCCTTCGTCTACCTCAATATTGCCTCCCAGCAAGTAGTGGTTGTCCCGTTGGCCCATCGCAGAGCGTATTTTGTGCATCATTGCCCAGATAGGTTCATAGCGCTTATGATTGAGCTGCCTCTGCACATTACAGGCAGAAGAACCTTTCTTGCTACAGCCCATCAGCCAGATAGCAACGAACCAGTAGCGAAACGGAAGTTTGGAAGCTTCCATGATGGTGCCACTGCGGAGGCCTGTCCTAAAACTGCATGACTTGCATTGGTACATCTGCTTGCTATTTAGCCAGTAATGCTCTTGGCTACCGCATTTCTTGCAACAAACACCTGCTTTATCCCTGATTTCCTTGAAACGCTCACGGCATACCTGCTCATTGCGGTACGCTTACATGAATTCAATAATACTATCCATAATGACCTGTTTTTGAGCTAATTTCGAAGCGCAGACCATACCCTATTTACTTTGTGGTAGCTTTACGGATAATCATTTAATATTAATAGATATGTGTACCTTTTTCTAAGTAAAGCATTATGAAGGCGTAAGTGTTTATAATTAAAAATATAAATTTTGAAAAGACTTAATTTTATCTACGCATTTGGATACACAATCTTATTGTTTTCATTCATTTCTTGTTCAAATGAAAAACCCAATAACAGCATTTTAACTGAGAATCTACCAATCATTAATGTTGGGGAAAAGGTACCAGATTATGTTTTTGAAGAGGTATTAAACAGCACTAATACTTCATTTTCTCTTTTAAATTCCGATGAAAAACCAGTAATAATAGAACTATGGGCAACTTGGTGTGGGTCGTGCTTACCTGCAATGAAAAAGTTAGATAGTCTCAAAGAAGAATACCAAAATGAAATAGATATTATTACTGTATCTCCTGAGGACAAGAAAAGGCTTTTAAAATATATAGAAAATACTAACTCAAAGCTTCCAATAATTAGTGATTCAACTTTTTTTAAAATGATGCCTTTTAATACGATCCCTCATTCAGTTTTAATTGGTAAAAATGGAGTAATTAAAGGGATAACGTCACCATTCAATATAAATACTGATATTATTGAGGAATTGATAGCAGATAAACCTTTGAGTTTACCCAAAGAAGAAATTTCTGAATCAATATTATTAATAGAAAAAGTTGATAAAGAAAAGAAAATCGAATTCAAATCATATGATAGTTCATCAAGGCAATATGGCCAACCTCTAAAAAATGCAGAAGGAAAATTAAATGGTTTTGTTTATAGTAATTATACATTGCCTAGTATATTTCAAGATATCTTTGAAATAACAAGTTATAAAAGGCTAATTTTTAAAGATGGATTAAAGGAATCAGATTTTACTTACTCTAACTCTAGTAACAGATATATTTTTAGCATAGAAGTATCTCCAGAACTTGAAGATAAAATAAATGAAACTGCTATAGATTTTATGAATAATAATTTTGAAATATATGCTGAAAAATCTGTAGATAGTTTGGCTTCTCATGTATTAACTATTACCAATAATGTACTTCAAGAATCTAATAGCAAAGAACATTTTGAGTTTAGGGGAGATGAGTATATAGGAAGGAATCAGAAGTTAAAAAAGCTGATATTGTATTTAGAAAATATGCAAAATATCATCGTTGCAGACAGAACTGGTTTAGATGGTAAATATGATATTGAATTTGAATGGGAGTATGAAAAACCAGAAACATTATATGAAGTATTGGCTAAATATGGCTTAAAACTACAACAAACTGAAAACAAATTACCTATTGAAGTACTTGAGATTCATAAGAAAAAATAGCTTTATGAAGCAGAAGTTGTCTAAAGTAGTTATACTGTAAAAATGCTTTTAACCAAAATATTATTCTTTTCCTCAAAAAGACCTGTAATCTTATATTTTCGAGTTCGAAAAAAAAGCTATCATTTGAGGGAAGTAGAATTTTGAAAAGTAGTTAACAAAACAAATAATCAAATTTTAGTAATTATGCCAAATTATATATAAATCAACTAGATTAATTTGTTATTTTTTATTTTAGACAACTTCGCAGTATAAATTTTAATAAATCAAATTTTGAAGTCTAAATTATTCATCCTTATCATTTTGCTTATTCCAGTTTGCACTTTGGCTCAAGGAAACTTGATTGAAAAAAGGGAAAGCCAAATTAGTCAATTAAAAGAAAGACTGATCGAGAAAAGTGTAAAGGAGTTTGAAGCGGGAGATGTCTGGGGAAAAATTATAGTCTTCAGTGATGCTGAATTAAGCGATTATAGAGTGTTAAATGAATATCAAAGTGCAGAGTATGGTCAGTGGATAGAAGAATACATCATTTATCAAAATCAGCTTATATTTTTAAAAGAAACATCTCTAGATTGGCTCGTAGAGCAACAAAATCAATATCAATTAGTAGAAAGTACTTACTACTTCTCTGATGAAAAAAGCGGAATTAAAAAGTCAAAATCAATACTTATAAACTCAAATAGAATAAGTACCGAAGACCAAGAAAAACTATCAACCCAAACTCCAACAATCGATACATTATCTCTATCAGATTTCGCTTTTAAACAAGCTGAGTTACAAAAACTATTAAAATCACTGGAATAAAACCTGTTAGAGAATCTAAAATCTATTCCCTCAATTTCCCATTTCAGTATTCTAAGTAACCAGCCCGGCTTTCTAATTCCATATGGGTACTTTTTAACACTGGCTTTTTTAGTATATTAGATACACATTGGAAGATAAACTTCTGGAATTCAAAATAATGTAAATATGCAAAATGATAAAAAGCAATTGCTTGCCAGACGTGAGTTTCTGGCAAAAGCGGGCATAGGTGCTGGTGCCTTTCTGTTCTCTTCAGCTTTTCCCTCAATTACAAATGCCACCCAATTTGTTACTAAAGTAGAAGGAATTAACCTTGGTGTAATTACTTACAGTTTTAGAAGTATGCCAAGTTCTGCCGAAGATTTACTGGGTTATCTCACAGAATTAGATTTAAAAGCAGTAGAACTGATGGGTGACCCGATTGAGGCTTATGCTGGTGCTCCTGCCCCATTACCTTGGAAACGTGGCCCACTTTCAGATGTAGAAAAGGCAGAAAGAGCCAAACATGCCGAAGAGTTAAAAGCATGGAGATTAGCCGCTCCAATGGATAAGTTTAAAGAACTGCGCAAGAAGTTTAACAATGAGGGCATCAATATAGAAATTGCCAAATTCCCACTCGATCGAATGAGTCCCGAAGAGATCGATTATAGTTTTAAAGTGGCAAAAACATTAGGAGCAAAAGGCATCACACTCGAACGCTCAGACGAATCTGTAAAGAAATTAGCACCATATGCAGATAAGCATAAAAGCTTAATTGGTTACCACAACCACGCAAAAGTTGATTTTAACAGTTGGGACGATGCGCTCAATTACTCAAAATACAATGCGATAAATCTGGATATTGGTCATTATGTGGCAGGAACCAACAATTCGCCGATTCCTCTTATTAAAAAACACCACGATCGCATTTTAAGCATGCATGTTAAAGACCGCAAAAAGAACAATGGTGATAATCTGCCTTGGGGACAAGGAGATACGCCAATTATCGAAGTGCTGCAATTAATGAAGAAAGAAAAGTACAAGTTTATGGCGACCATAGAGCTAGAATACGCAATTCCCGAAGATTCCAACGCAGTAAAAGAAGTTGCCCGTTGTATCGACTATTGCAGAAATGCTTTGAGTTAAAATATACTTAAAAGATATATGTCGGGACGAATACCTGTTTACCAGATTGTAAAAACCAGCAAAGAAGATAGTGGCGGTTTTTTTAAGATTCTTCAAATGAAAGGGAGTCCAGAAAAAGACCCATTGGTAGAGTATGCACCGTACGAAACCAATGCTAGACACAGGCACAACTTCTTCGAAATTTGCCTTTTTACAGATGGTGCAGGTATTCATGAAATTGATTTTATAAGCCATTCCATTAAGCCAGAAAGTATCCACATTGTGGTTCCGGGTCAGATTCATTATCTGCAAAAAGCGAAAGACACCAATGGCTACATTATCGCATTTAATAGAGAATTTCACTCTTTGTTTTTTCTAGATAATGAAGCAAACAACACAGCGCTTCCCAATAATTTTATTGGTAGCAAATCCATCATAAATCTTAGCAATCAGGCATATCAAGATTTTCTGAACATTGTAAAACAAATGATTAGAGAATCTCAGCAAAACGGAAAACACTCCCAACAAATACTCAATTATTACCTACACATCTTTATATTGAAACTGGGAGAATTTGTTCAAGAAACCATCATCTCAGAAACGAGCAAAGACAATCGGTATCAGTTAGTAAATCGCTTTAAAAAGGCTGTCGAAAGCAATTACAAAAAAGCACATTTGGTAAAAGACTATGCAGATTTACTCGATACTGATCCCATCAGATTAAATAAGGTTTGTAAGAAGCTCACTCTAAAAACTGCCGGAGAAATTATTACAGAAAGAATCATTTTAGAAGCCAAACGCCAGTTAGCTTTTTCTTCGCTTACTAATAAAGAAATAGCCCATTTCTTAAATTTCGAAGACCCCTCCTACTTCAGTCGTGTGTTTAGAAAAAAGACTGGCTTAACCCCAACCTACTTTAGAAACAGCATGGCAAAAAAGTACCATAATTTTGTATAATTATCCATTTCAATTCATTTAATACTTTGTTATATTTAATAAATAGCAATGTTTAAGAAAGAATATGAATTTGGAAGATAAAATAGTACCAGAGAAACTATTGCCAGCAATCGAAAGATTTTGGGATTTATCTGGTAAAAAAATACTATCAATTGAGCAGGTATACGATGTATCGAAAGGCTCACCAGTGTTTACCGTAAAAGGCAAATACACCACCAAAGGCTGGACAGAATGGACACAAGGCTTCCAATATGGCTCTGCTGCTTTGCAGTTTGATATTACCGGAGACTCGCAATTTTTAGAGATAGCAAAAAAGAACACTGTAGAAAAAATGGCTTCGCATGTGAGCCATACAGGTGTGCACGATCATGGTTTTAATAACATCAGCACTTATGGGAATTTACTCAGGTTGATGAAAGAAGAGAAGATTCCTTATAACCAATGGGAGAAAGATTTTTACGAATTGGCGCTTAAAGTTTCCGCAACTGTACAAGCTGGCAGATGGACAAAAATTAAGGGCGGAGGATTTATCTATTCTTTCAATGGACCTCACTCCTTATTTGTAGATACCATTAGATCTGTGCGGGTTTTGATGTTGGGTTATGTATTAGGTCATCAGATGATGATTGAAAATGATAGAAAGATAAGTTTGTTGCGCAGGGCTATTAACCATGCAATTTCTACGGCTCAGTATTCAGTTTTTTATGGAGAAGACAGGGACATTTATGATTTGTGGGGACGAACTGCGCACGAATGTATTTTTAATGTAAATGATGGCAATTACCGCTGCCCGAATTCACAGCAAGGCTATACGGGGTTTACCACTTGGACACGAGGTTTAAGTTGGGCAATGCTCGGCTTTGCAGAAGAGTTAGAGTTTTTGGATACTTTAAGTGATGATGAGCTGCGACCTTTTGGAGGTAGAAGAACTATACAAGATGTATTCTTAAAAGCTGCCAGATCTACTTGCGATTTTTACATAAAACACTCAATGGCAGATGGTATTCCTTTTTGGGATACAGGTGCACCCAATTTGTATAAACTTGCTGACTGTTATAAAGAGATTTCTAACCCATATAACAACGTGGAACCAGTCGATAGCTCTGCAGCTTGCATTGGTGCACAGGCTTTATTGAGACTAGGAAATTATCTTAAATTAAAAGGGAATGGCGTTTATGAAAAGTACGAAGAAGCTGGCTGGGAAATAGTAGATACTTTGCTCAAAAGCCCTTATTTGAGTGAATCAGAAGCACATCAGGGTTTGATTTTGCACTCTATTTATCACCATCCAAATGGTTGGGATTACATTCCAGAAGGAAGCAAAATACCCAATGGAGAATCTTCGATGTGGGGAGATTATCACGCCAGAGAGCTGATGTTGTATGCTTATAGATTGCTTAAAGGTGAGCCTTATTATACATTTTTTAATTGCCTGTAAAGATGGAAAACTTGTGCATTCATACAATTACTACCAAACCTTGGAATCTGGAAGAAGCGGTAGTAAAGTTCTCAGAAGCTGGTGTAAAAGGTATTTCTGTTTGGGAAGATAGCACTTTAAAACTTGGTGCTGAAAAAAGCGGCAGACTCATTCGCGAACATGGCTTAGAAATAGTCTCTTATGTACGAGGTGGATTTTTCCCATCAATCAATGTAGCAAAGAGAGAGCAGGCAATTAAGAAGAATAAAAAGATGATGGAAGATGCAGCCGCATTGGGAGCTCCATCTTTGGTTTTGGTTTGCGGTGCTGAGCCGATGCAAAGCTTAGAAAATTCTAGAATGCAGATTCAAGCAGGTATTGAAGCACTTTTACCATTGGCAGAAAAATTAAATGTAAAACTATCTATAGAGCCATTGCACCCGATGTATGCAGATACTCGCTCTGCCATCAATACGCTCAAACAGGCAAATGATATAGCTGAGGCAATTAATTCGCCTTATGTGGGTGTCGCAGTGGATGTTTACCATCTCTGGTGGGATGATAATCTGGAAAATGAGATAAAACGATGTGGAGAAAATGGAAACCTTTTCGCTTTTCACATTTGCGACTGGTCTGTGCCAACAGTGGATATGCTCAACGATAGAGGTTTAATGGGCGAAGGTTGTATTCCACTTTCAAATATTAAAAAGTGGGTAGTAGATGCTGGTTTTTCGGGCTATCACGAAGTCGAAATCTTCTCCAATAAATTCTGGCAGATGGATCAGGACATCTTTTTGAAGAAAATTATAGAAGCTTATAAAGATTATCAAATACAGTAAATATGAAAATTCACAAGGTAGGTATTATCATGAATGGGGTTACCGGCAGAATGGGCACCAATCAGCATTTGCTGCGCTCAATTGTCGCCATATGGAAGCAAGGAGGCGTTGCACTCAATCAGAATGAGTACATTATGCCTGAACCACTGCTCGTTGGAAGAAACCTCAACAAACTAAAAAAACTAGCAGAACTTTCTGGTATAGACAACATTACCACAGATTTAGATTCAGCTTTAAAAGATTCCTCTTACCAAATCTATTTTGATGCACAAACAACCGGAAGAAGGTATCCGAGTGTGAGCAAAGCCATTGAAGCTGGCAAACATGTCTATTGCGAAAAGCCGGTTGGAGTGAGTACAGAAGAAGCTTTGAGCTTGTATAAAATGTGCAAAGAATACGGTGTAAAACATGGCGTGGTACAAGACAAACTTTGGTTACCCGGAATGCTAAAGCTTAAAAGATTGATTGAAAATGATTTCTTTGGCAAGATACTTTCTGTTCGGGGAGAGTTTGGCTATTGGGTATTTGAAGGTCATACAGTGCCTGCACAGCGACCAAGTTGGAACTACAAAAAAGAAGAAGATGGGGGAATAATCGTAGACATGCTTTGCCATTGGCGCTATGTGTTAGACAATATTTTTGGTAAGGTAAAAGCTGTTTCTTGTTTGGGCGTAACTCATATTCCTGAGCGAGTAGATGAAAATGGAAACCCCTATCGTTGCACGGCTGATGATGCCGCTTATGCTACTTTCGAACTGGAATCTGGTGTAATTGCCCATTTTAATTCTTCTTGGACTGTAAGAGTGCGCAGAGATGATTTACTCACTTTACAGGTGGATGGGACAAAAGGTTCAGCGGTTGCAGGATTGCGTCATTGCTACATCCAACATTATGGAAACACACCCAAACCAGTTTGGAATCCAGACATAGATCAGCCAATAAACTTTTATGATAATTGGAGCAAAGTACCAGAGCAAGAAGTGCACGAAAATGCCTTTAAGGTGCAGTGGGAATTGTTTTTAAAACATGTGGTGACTGATACCCCTTTCCAATGGGATTTACTAGAAGGTGCCAAAGGTATTCAATTGGCAGAAAAAGGTTTGGAGAGTTCAGATAAAAGAGCTTGGGTAAAAATTCCAGATTTAACTTAATCGGCTATGGAACCAACTGCATTAATTACTGGTGGTAGTCGTGGTATCGGCTTAGGCATTGCAGAAGCTTTGGCAAAGAAAGGTTTCAATATCGCAATAAACGGAGTAAGACCAGAAGAAAAAGTAAGTCAGGTTTTAGAACAGCTTCGAGAGTTTGATATAAAAGTGATTTACTGCCAAGGAAATATTGCTGAAACTGAAGATAGAGCCAACATTTTGGGCAAAGTGAAACAAGAGTTTGGTTACCTGAATTTATTGGTAAACAATGCCGGAGTAGCTCCCAAACTGAGAAATGATATTCTCTATACTACAGAAGACAGCTACGATTATGTGATGGATATCAATCTAAAAGGAGTTTATTTTCTCACTCAATCAGTAGCAAATTGGATGGTTTTATTAAAAGAAGAAAACCCTGAATTTAAAGCTTCCATAATCACAATCTCTTCTATTTCAGCCACTGTGGCTTCTGTAAATCGCGGAGAATATTGCTTATCTAAAGCAGGCTTGGCAATGCTTACTCAACTTTTTGCTAGCAGGTTAGGTGAGTTCGATATTCCAGTTTTCGAAGTGAGACCGGGAGTTATCCAAACTGATATGACTGCCGGAGTAAAGGCAAAATATGATAAAATGTTTGAAGAAGGCTTAAGTATCCAAGCTCGGTGGGGATTGCCAGAAGATATTGGCAAAACGGTAGCAGCTATTGCAACAGGTGCTTTCCCCTACTCCACGGGTCAGGTATTTATGGTAGATGGCGGTATGACAATCCAAAGACTATGAAAATGAAAAACAATAAACAACTCTACTGGAGAATCTGTCAAGTTACGGCTGTAATGCTTATGGCAACAACTTTCACAACGGTGGTTATTCCACCGGGAACGTTTGTGCCTTCCATTTTAGGTATGCCTTACACATTGTGGCTGGGCATTGTAGTAAGTATTATTTTGGTGTTACTCACCTATTTCGCTACACGATTTCATCCAGATAGTCAAAAAACAGATTCAGAATGATACAAACACTCATTATAATAGCGGCTATTTATTTGGCTGCCTTGGTTATTTTATCATTACTAACAAGACAAAAAGAAAAGAGTACCTCAAACTATTTATTGGCTGGCTCAAAAGTGGGTTCTGTATTGGGTATGTTTACATTTGCCGCTACACTTTTCAGTACTTTTACCTTAATCGGAATGCCCGATTTTTTTAGAACTCATGGTGTGGGTTCATGGATTTTTCTGGCATTTTCAGATACGGCAATGGTCTTTTTAATTGTCTGGTTGGGCTTGTATGTACGCAAGAAAGCACGAGTTAATAATTTTAAAGGCATGTCTGGCTTAATGGCGCAATGTTTCCAAAGCAAGTTTGCCGGTTATGTTACCTTTATCGGTGCTTTTATATTTCTCACACCTTATGTTTCAATCCAAATAAGAGGAATCGCCATTTTTTTACATGCTACTTTTCCAGATACTTTGCCTGTTTGGGGTTGGGCTTCACTCATGATTTTGGTGATGTTACTTTACAGCGAAACAGGAGGATTAAAGGCGATTATCTATAGTGATATGTTACAAGGAATTCTTCTCTTAATTGTGATTTGTGTGATCGGATATAATTGCCTCAGTTACTTCGGAAATATGGAAGCCATGTTTGAGCAAGTAGAGAAAACCAAAAGTGAGTTGTTGTCTGTGCCGGGGCCGCAAGGTTTGTTTACCCCACAGTTTTTGTTCGCTTCTTTTCTAGCGATTATCATGATTCCATTTACACAACCTCAGGTGGCGACTAGAATCATCATCATGAAAGACAATAACTCTCTGTTTAGAATGGCGATCGGTGTTGGCTTTTTTGCCATTGTAATTATATTACCAACCATGCTTATTGGAATGTATGGAGCTGTAAAGTATCCCGATTTATCCACTGCCGACTTTATTAGTAAAGTGATTATTGATGATCAGACACAGTCTATCGCAGCTTTTGCCATAATAGGTTTAATTGCTGCTGCCATTTCTACCTCCGACTCTCAGATTTTTGCCTTAGGTGGTGAGCTGCGCTCTTTGTTAGATGGAGAGGATAAACAAATGCTTAAAATCACGCGGATAGGTATTGTTTTCTTTGCTTTGGTGGCATTGGTTTTCTCTTTAATAAGTAGCGATCAACTGGTTTTATTGGCGCGAACAAGTTTTGCCGGAACTGCGCTAATGGCACCCATGATTTTCACTGGAATTTTTCTTAGAAAACACACTGGGAAAGTAATGCCATATGCTACATCTTTTTCCATGTTCGTCTTTATTTTATCCCTTTTAGGGGTAATTCCTTCTTTTTATTTTGGAATTAGACTTGATTTGTTATTGTTTACATTTGTATCGGCTACAGGTATACTCAATGCATTGCTCAATAAAGAAAAAGAGCCTGTATATCAGGTTTAAAGTATAAAATTTTAAACCCAAGAATATGAAAAAAGACAGAAAAGAGTTAGTCCGCAGGGATTTTCTCAAAAGCAGTGCAATTGCAGGAACTGGAATTGCTTTAGGTCTATCAGCATTCCCCAATGTTGTAAAAAGTTACAATCAAGATATAGTTAGAATTGGTGTAGTTGGAACAGGAGGAAGAGGTAATTGGCTGATAAAGCAGACTCAGTCTTCACCTGATATTAAAATTGTTGCTTGTTGCGATTTAATTCCCGAAAGATTAGAAACGGGAATGTCTCTGGCAGACGAAAAAGCCAAATCTTATAGCGATTATCGTAAACTCATCGATGACAAATCTATTGATGCCTTAATTATTGCTACACCATTGAGCGTGCATTACGAAGTTGCGATGGCTGCCTTAGATGCTGGAAAGCATGTTTTCTGTGAGAAAACCATGACTCATAACATTGAACAGACAGTAAATTTATCTCATAAAGTAAAAAATTCTAATTTGGTTTTCCAGATGGGTTTTCAGCAGAGAATGAGTCCTTTGTTTCATAGAATTTATGAGATTATTTCTGGTGGATATATTGGCGATATTCAACATATCTATGCATCGTGGAATAGAAATGGAGATTGGCGCAGAGCAGTAAAAGACCCTAAATTAGAAAAGTTGATTAACTGGCGCATGTATCGCGAATACTCTGGTGGATTAATGGCAGAACTTTGCGCGCATCAGATTGATGTAGTAAACTGGATGTTAGATAGTAAGCCTGTAAAAGTTGTTGGTTCAGGCGGCATTAATTATTGGAAAGATGGTAGAGAAACTTACGATAATGTGAATACAATTTTTGATTATCCGAATGGAACAAAAGCCACTTATACCAGCCTCACGACCAATTCTTATGAAGCATTTTCAGTAAAATTTTATGGAACAAAAGCTACTTTAGAAATTCACCGAAGAGATGGACAAAGAGCAGTAATTTATCCCGAACCAATACAAGGAGCAAACGATAGTGTAGACGGAGTTTCTTCTGCCACTAAAAAGGTTTTAGAAGCGGGTGAAGGTATCCCGGTAGTTGCAGAATTTGAAAGTGAGGATGATGCTTTACCAACAAGCAGATCATTAGCTGATTTTGCAAAATGTATCATTGAAAGCAAAAAACCGCAAGCAGATATAGTGAGTGGACATAATACGGCTATTGCAGTACATATGGGTAACCAAGCAATGCGAGAGCAAAAAACGATGGAATGGGGAGATAAATATGATTTATAATAATGAAAGAATGATTAACAAAAGCCGGTTGTTTTAGAGCAACCGGCTTTTTTATTCTATTTGGTAACTTTAAGTAGGTCTTAAAATAATTAATGATTATCCGTATTCTTACCACAAGCTCAAGTGAGCGTACAAGCAATTAATATTCTGTCAAAAATATCATTTTCAAAGTATCTTCTATTGAGTTTGTAACAGAACTCATCTAGATAATTCTGTAGATACCCTGGCCTTGTATGCTGATATATCCCTTGTAGGACTTTCTTTGCATTCCCAATGGCTGTATGTACCCAAGGTAGTTTGATATGGGCCTGTTTTGAGGGCACTTTTTCCACATCCATCTCGAACTCTCCTGTCAGTGACTGATAGGTTGAATAGCCATCTGTAATCATCTTGGCATTCTGGGCAACATGCCGGGTAATCGTATTTCTAGCAGTTTCTACTGTAAAATCAGCGCATACAGCCATTTTGAAATACTTGCACCTTTTAGAAGGGCGGTGTTTTTTAGGCTGTAGCACCACCTCTGTCTGTGCAAAGACCATCGCCATGGTCTGCTTCTGGCTCCCCCTTCCCCGCTTTCTCTCCTCTTCCTTCTGCCCCTCGGGTACTAGTGTTTCAAAGAACCCTTCGTCTACCTCAATATTGCCTCCCAGCAAGTAGTGGTTGTCCCGTTGGCCCATCGCAGAGCGTATTTTGTGCATCATTGCCCAGATAGGTTCATAGCGCTTATGATTGAGCTGCCTCTGCACATTACAGGCAGAAGAACCTTTCTTGCTACAGCCCATCAGCCAGATAGCAACGAACCAGTAGCGAAACGGAAGTTTGGAAGCTTCCATGATGGTGCCACTGCGGAGGCCTGTCCTAAAACTGCATGACTTGCATTGGTACATCTGCTTGCTATTTAGCCAGTAATGCTCTTGGCTACCGCATTTCTTGCAACAAACACCTGCTTTATCCCTGATTTCCTTGAAACCCTCACGGCATACCTACTCATTGCGGTACGCTTCCATGAATTCAATAATACTATCCATAATGACCTGTTTTTGAGCTAATTTCGAAGCGCAGACCATACCCTATTTACTTTGTGGTAGCTTTACGGATAATCATTAAATAATTTAAAGTATTGACCTTGGTCAAATTGCGTTAAGAATTTTTAGTATGATTGCGTGAAAAAAAATCTGTTGTTTGAGCAAAGCGAGTTTCGGATTTTTTAGAAATCATAATAGAAATTCAGCAAATTTGTCCAAAGTCTTGAGCTTTTGGTCCTTTTGTGTCAAGTTAAAAGGACAATAAAAGATTTCCTTATTATCTAACAGTCAGTTTGTTATAAATGATTGTACCATAAAATTCCAAATCAAAAATGGGTTACAACTTCAATCCTTTTCTTGCTTCCCCTACCTCAGCAGGCAAAATTGCACTAGCATCATTTCCAAAATTACTTCTGATGTAGGTGAGAATTTGCGCAATACTTTCATCTTCTAGCGAAGAAGCATAGCCCGGCATTTCTTGCTCATACATTTCACCATTTACTTTTATCGCTTCAGAAGTTCCATTTAATACGATAGAGGCCAAACGGTCTGTACTACCAGTTACCCAATCAGTTTTGGCTAGTGGTGGAATTAATCCAGATGAGCCTTGCCCATTTGCTTGATGGCAGGAAGCACAATGTTGGAGATATAAATTTTCTCCGCTTTGCGCATCCTCTGCACTTACCATTCTGTTTTGAACGGATGCCTGCAACTCAATTTCTTTCATATCTTTTTCGAGCAAAAGAGGTTTTTCTGGTTTAAGCTCAGCCAGTACAGATGAGCTCACTTTGGAAAGCTTAATAATTTTATCGAAACCTTTTAAAGGCAAATGATCATACATTTCCGGCATATATTTAGGGTGCCAGTCTTGGTTACTGGTTGCCAAATAAACGTCTCCCTCTGGCGAAACACAAATATCTCTAATTCTGCCAAAGGTTTTCTGGAAATAGATTTCGTGATTGATTACATGCTTCCCTTCTTCGTCTAACTTTAAAACCCTAACCGATCTGCCTTTAAGTGCACCTACTATAATGCTGTTTTTCCATTCTGGAATTTGATCGTGATTGTAATAAGCTATGCCAGATGGAGCAATGGTGGGCGTCCAAGCGTAAAGTGGTTCGGTAATGCTAGAATCTTTACAATAGTCTTGTTCATTACTTTTATCGCAGAAGCCTTCTACATTTGGCCAACCATAGTTATTGCCTGCTTCGATTAGGTTTAGTTCGTCATCATTGTTAGGACCATGCTCGGAGCTATAAAGCAAACCGTTTTTGCCAAATGCCAAACCTTGTGGGTTTCTGTGCCCCCAACTGTAGATATAAGAATCTTTTATTGGGTTATCATCAGGGATACTGCCATCGAGATTTAATCGCAGAATTTTTCCTGAAATAAGCGATACATCTTGGCTACCTTTGGTATTTCCAGCATCTCCTGTAGAAAGGAAAATTTTTCTATTGTCACTAATCAAAATCCTAGAACCATTGTGAAAGGTTTTTCCGGGAATATTATCGAGCAATGTAATCGGTTCTAAAAGTGTATCTTGCTTAGCATCATAAGAATATCTCACCAATCTCGATTTGGTTTCATCTTTAAACAACTCCTCCCCTTTTACTATAAAAGTATAATGTAGATACACATAAGGGTTTTGCTCAAAGTCTGGATGTATGGCCATACCCAACAATCCCCTCGATTTTTGATAATGCACTTCTGGTATGTAGAGTAATTGTTTAAGCTCTTTAGTCTCTTGATTTACTTTGCTTACTGTACCTTTTTGCTCTGTATACCAAATGTAATTGTCTGGTCCCCAAGTAATTTCCCATGGTATTTCTAAATCGGCAGCTACTTCAGATATTAAAATCTCAGAGTTTTCAAGAGAGAGTTGAGCCATGTAAAATTGACTAAGCTCGGTTGTATTAGTTGTTTTTTTTTGTTGGCATGAAGTAAAAAAAGCTAGTATTAATAATGCAAAACAGTAGTTTGTTTTCAGACGGATTTCCATAATGTTTGTATGCTATTTAGGTCTTTTTTCATTTTCATAAATATTTCTTCTTTTGGAATGTGAATATCTTTTCCACCATGTTCTGCACCGCCTAAATCATACTCCATGTGTAGAGATACTGGCACCTGGATATTATATTTTTTTAGTAGAGAGAAATACTCTGTAAAATTCACCATGCCCTCACCGATTGGTACATTCACAGCTTCCCAACCTTTGTCGGTTTGCATCCATTTAAAGTCTTTGAGCACAATGGTTTTTATCTTAGGAGCAATAAGTCGCAAGCCTGTTTGCCAAGATTTCCCACCTTCTACAGTCGCATGTCTGATGTCATACTGGCAGCCCATGCTGTGTGGATTACTGTCTTTTAATAATTCCCACACCTCCCAAATAGCAGCTCCCACATATCTGCCAGAATGGTTTTGGTAAGCTCCAATAATTCCGGTTTTCTTATTGAGTTCTGAAAGCTTTTTAATTTGAGTTTGGAATGATTGCATGGCTTTCGGGATGCTAATTTCTTCTGAATAATGCAGCCAATTTGATCTGTAATAATTGATTCCTAAATCTGATGCAGTTTCTAGAATATCTTTGGTGTACGGTTCATCCGCACTACTAATGGCAGTCGTAATGGTGGTTGCTTTTAAGCCAGCATCTTTAATGGCTTTTACAGCTTTTGGTAAATCTTTTTTCGCATTTTCGGGCAGTACATGTCCTTTTGGTCTTACAGTAATATCTAATCCGGCAAAGCCCATTTCGGCAGCGGCTTCAGCCATTTCATTGTAGTTCAAGAACTGTAGATGCTTAGAAAAAATGTGGATTTCCAGCTCATTGTCTGGATGCTGTTTTTGAGCGTTTTGATTTGCTTGGGAGAATAAGGGAACAAATGGCAACGCAGCAGAAAGCATACTACTTTTCTGAATAAATTCCCTTCGGGTAAATTCCATTTTCATATAAAAGCTAATAGTTAGTTTTCAGAAAAAAATGCTGAAAACGTAGTAAAAAAGTATTGAAAGATATGACTCAATTTATAAAATAAATGAGCCTTGTAAAAGCAAAAAGAGTGTGATTGAAGACTTTATCTTACTGAATCTGAATCAGTTTTTTTTAGTCTCAACTACACCCTTTTGTCTTCATTACTAATAAATAAGTTATTTTTTATGGCAAACTAAAAGCTACATATTTATCACCAGAAGCAGTTCCCATTTTGCCTCCTCCGCAGGCAATTACAACATATTGTTTTCCATTTACAGAATAGGTTGAAGGTGTTGCATAGCCGCCCGCAGGTAGCTTGTATTTCCAAAGTTCTTCTCCTGTCTTTTTATTAAATGCCCTGATATATTCATCTTGCGCAGCTCCAATAAAAATAAGATCGCCAGTAGTAACAATTGGGCCGCCATAGTTTTCAGTACCTGTTTTAGAAATGCCTCTTTTTGTTAGCTCTTCAAACTCTCCTAAAGGAACTTGCCAAGCAATTTCGCCTTTATTCAAGTCGATGGCAGAAAGTGTTCCCCAAGGTGGAGTAATTACCGGGTAACCTTCTGGCAATAAAAAGCGATTGTAACCTGTGTGTGTATAAGGTACTACACCTTCATTAGAAAACTTGCCAATTTCATGTACATCTTTAGGTTGAATTTTGGTGTCTTCGTGAAACAAAAATGCCAAAATTGCTTCTTTTTCTTCAGATTTGATATGACCAAAACCCGGCATAAATCCTTTTCCATTATTAATAATATGTTTTACCTCATCTCTTTTTAATCTCTCTACCACATTATTAAGCGGTGGATAAGAACCTGTAGCATCACCTTGTAACTCTTGGCCATGGCAAGCCGCACAGTTTAACTTATAGATGGCTTTACCAACATCTGCTAGCAAATCAGTTTGGGTATTTTCTTTTTCAATTTCAATCATTTGATGAAGCCAAGGCATCTCATTGGCATTGATATACAACATGCCTGTTTCAGGATCGTAAGCTTGTCCACCCCATTCTGCACCTCCATCAAAACCAGGGAAAATAATCATGCCTTCAGTACTTGGAGGAATAAAAGGCTGACCAGTACGAACTTTGCTCATCAAGTCATTTAATGAATCTGCATATTCTGGAAAGAAATTATGAAGATCATTTGCGGTCATTTTCTGGCGGGTAAATGGCTCAGGTTTTATTGGAAAAGGTTGAGTTGCCCAAGTTTCTTCACCAATTAAATCTGTTTTTGGTACAGGTTTTTCTTCGATCGGAAAAATTGGTTCGCCAGTTTCTCTATCTAGCACAAACAGTAATCCCGATTTGGTTGCCTGACTCAGGGCATCTATCTTTTTTCCATCTTTCTCAACAGTAATCAAATTTGGAGGGCAAGGCAAATCTCTATCCCAGAGATCGTGATGTACTGTTTGGAAATGCCATATTCTTTCACCAGTTTCGGTATTTAATGCGAGAATACAATTGGCAAATAGGTTTTCACCTTTCCGGTTTCCTCCCCAAAAATCAAATGAAGCAGAACCAGTTGGAATGTACACCATTCCTCTCTCTTCATCGAGAGACATGCCCGACCAAGAATTTGCTCCACCTAATCTCTGCCAACCATCTTCTGGCCAAGTTTCGTAACCATACTCTCCCGGATGAGGAATGGTGTGGAATGTCCAAACAGTCTCACCGGTTTTGGCATTGTAGGCTCTAATATGTCCCGGGCCTGCATCAGAATTTTCTGAGACAGTTGTGCCCATTATAATCAGGTCTTTATAAATGATTCCTGGAGTGGTGCTGGCAACATAAAAAGAAGAATCATTTTCTCTTAAACCTTCCTTTAAAGATACTGAACCATTATTACCAAAATCAGCCATCATTTCACCAGTTTCAGCATTCAAACAAAAAAGTGTAGCACCAGAGGCAAAATACAATCTTTTTTGCTTGCCATTTTGCCAAAATGTTACTCCTCTGCTTATATTTTCTCCATGTGCATCATGATCTGCCGGGTTAAATTTCCATTTTTCCTTTCCGGTAATAGCATCAACTGCAAAAGCTTTTACTTTGGGTGAAGTGCCATACATCACTCCATCAATAATAATTGGGTTACATTGCATTTGAGAGCGATTATCGTCAGATGCATCGCCAGTACTGTAAGTCCAAACTGGTTTAAGTTGAGTTACATTTTCGGTATTAATTTGATCTAATCGAGCATATTGCTGACTAGATTTATCACCCAGATAAACTGGCCAATTTACATTTTCGGATGTAATTTTTTTTTCTGTACATGCCGAAACTATACATATAAAAGAAAGTAAAAAAAGTCTTTTGATTTGCATGGATGAAGTAGCGTTGAAAGTATTTGTGATTAGGAGATTGAAAAAGTGGTATTGAGAGATTTTAATATATAAAAAAAATTCAATTGAGATCAACTTATTAATCTACAAGAAGCATCATTATTTTATCTTTTCTAAATGAAAACCTCTAATAAGGGAAAATTTAGGCCAGAAACAGGATAACACAGGTCAGAGGAAGATTTTGAATAGCTTAATTTTCTTCAAAAATTATAATGAAATTAACCAGTCTAATCTGCATTTTTCAAGTACTTTTAATCTCTGGATGTACTTTTACTAACTCAAAAAAAGAAAGCCTTCCTCCTCCTAACATCGTTTGGATTAATGCTGAAGATATTAGCCCTGCTTTTGGTTGTTACGGTGATAATTTTGCCATTACACCAAATACTGATGCATTGGCAAGTAAAGGAATTGTCTACAAAAAAGCTTTTGCTACAGCGCCCATTTGTGCTCCTTCTCGATCTTGTTTGGCTACAGGCTTATATGCCACTTCTATGGGTACACAACATTTACGATCTGTAACACCCAAACCAGAATTTATTAAAACCTTACCAGAAATGCTTAGAAATGAGGGTTATTTCACCAGTTTATCAGGTAAAACAGATTATAATTTTGACCCAACTGGAGTTTGGGAATATTGGGAAAATGATAATACACCGTGGAAAAAAAGAAAAGAAGGACAGCCTTTTTATAGCATGTTTGTGTTTGGTTTAAGCCACGAAGGTGCAGGAAATATTCGAGAAAAATATGAAAGTTCAGTGGAGGATTTGCCTAAAGAAATGTTTCATGACCCGGCAAAAGTGAAAGTGCCACCCTACTATCCAGATAATGAAAAAGCCAGAGAATTGTGGGCAAGATATTACGATTTGGTGAGTGCTTTTGATCAAAAAGTTGGTGAAGTGGTTGAAAACTTAGAAGCAGATGGTTTGATGGAGAACACCTTCATTTTTGTTTTTGCCGATCATGGTTTTGGCATGCCAAGATACAAGCGTTGGTTAAATGAAACAGGTTTAAAAGTTCCGTTGGTTGTTTACACACCCGAAAAATATAAATCTTATTTTTCTGAAAGCCCCGGAAGCACCACAGAAGATTTGGTGAGTTTTGTTGATTTTGTTCCCACAACTTTGAGTCTCGCTGGAATTCCAAAAACTGAATATATGCCCGGAAATGCTTTTTTGGGACCATTTAGAAAAGATACTAGAGAATATGTATTTGGTGCACGTAGCCGTGCGGATGATATGTTCGAAACTTCTCGCTCGGTGAGAAATGATCGGTTTATGTATATCAGGCATTATCAGCCTCAATATCCATATATACAAGATGGTTATATTTTTTCTGATGTGAAGGAGGTATTCAAATTATTGAGAGAAGAGCACGAAGCAGCAACTTTACCTGCAGCTTCTGAACGCATGTGGCATAAAAAGCCAAATGAGGAATTATATGATTTGGAGAATGATCCTTACGAATTGAATAACTTGGCTGAATCTGATGAGTATCAATTGGTAAAAGACAGTTTAAGAGATGAACTTAAAAATTGGATATTTGAAACCAGAGATATTGGTTTTTTGCCTGAGGCTGAATATATGATTAGATCAACTGGTTCTACTCCTTATCAATATGCTCAAAGTAATAATTATGATTTAGCGGCAATATACAATGCAGCCGAAATGGTGGGGAAAGCTAGTAAAGAAGAATTTGAAGCGAATTTACAAAGTGAAGATAGTGGAGTGCGCTTTTGGAGTGTAATTGGATTGTTAAATCTTGGAGAGCGAGCAAAGAGTTCTCTAAAAGTATTATTAGAAGTATTAGAAAATGATAGTTCTCCAAGTGTTCAAATTGCTGCTGCTGAAACCTTATGCAAGTTAGGGAATTGCGAAAATGCCATTCCAGTTTTAGAAAAATATCTTAAAGATGATCGTGTTTGGGTAGCATTACAGGCAGCCAGAACAACACAATTGATCAAAGAAGAGGCAAAACCACTAGTTCCCGTAATTAATGAAGTGCTAAAAAAATATCGTGGAGAAGATGGTGCAAAGTTTAAATACAAAGACTTTAATTATGCAGCATTTATTAGCTGGCCACTAGAGTGGTCTCTTAAAACTATGGGTGAGCAGGTTCCTTAGATTTCAAATAAAAATCAGTCATTTTAGCAAGAAAATACAGTTCTAGTAGGTAATTCTGTTTATTCATTTGTAATTTCATAGTGATAATGATTAACTATGAAAATGAAAAGAATTTTAACACTAGTAGCAATCTTTTTGCTTCTAACAAGCTGTACAACACCCACTTCAGATACAATTGTATCTCGTACAGAAAAGGAACTTCCTAAACCAAATAGATTCGATATAATGCGGGGAGTAAATATTTCGCATTGGTTATCTCAAAGTGATCGGAGAGGCAAAGAACGTGTCGAATGGTTTCAGGAAGATGATGTTGTCTTTATAAAAAAAGCTGGTTTTGACCATATTAGATTGCCAATTGACGAAGAGCAAATGTGGGATGCAGATGGCAATAAAGAAAAAGAAGCATTTGAGCTCTTACATAATGGCATTAACTGGGCATTAAAAAATGATCTAAAAGTGATCGTCGATCTACACATTCTTCGCTCACATCATTTCAATAATGAGATAAAACCACTTTTTACAGAACAAGCTGCTCAGGAAAAATTTTATACTTGTTGGAAAGAGCTTTCTGGTGAATTAAAAAAATACCCAAAAGAATCTGTTGCTTACGAATTGATGAACGAACCCGTAGCAGACAACCCAGAAGATTGGAATAAGATTGTAACAAATGCGGTGGCGACTGTAAGAAAGTTAGAGCCAAAAAGAAAAATTTTGGTGGGTTCTAATCGCTGGCAATCTACCGATACTTTTGATGATCTGAAGTTACCTGAAAACGACCCTAATATTATAGTAAGTTTTCATTTTTATACACCAATGGCACTCACTCACTACAAAGCTCCTTGGATGGTTCATAAATCTTATGATGGACCAGTAAACTACCCTGGAGAGATTGTAAAAGAAGAAGATATTGCCGATTTAGATGCAAACCTGAAAGCTGTTCTTAGAAATTTTGGTGGCACATATAATAAAGATAGTCTTGAAAACCTCATCATAAAACCGGTTAAATTTGCTCAAAAAAGAAATTTACAAGTTTATTGTGGAGAATGGGGCTGTTTAAAAACACTTCCAGAAGATACGATGTTAAAGTGGTATAAAGATGTTAAAACTACCTTAGAAGACCATAATGTTTCATGGACGATATGGGACTATAAAGGAAGTTTTGGTATACGATACGGAGAAAACAACCAACCAGATACTGATTTAATAAAATTGCTTACTGGGGTTGAATTATAGAGACTTAAATAACAGACATTGAAAAAAGTATTATTTGTAATCAATCCGATTGCTGGAGGTGAGAAAAAAGATATATTTCTTTCTAAATTAGAAGCTTTCGCAGATGAAAATGAGCTTGACTATCAAATTTACAAGACAACTGGTAAAGACGACGAACAACACGTTCACAAAATTATAGTGGAAGATAAACCTGAAATTGCTGTTGCAATTGGAGGTGATGGAACACTTTTAATGGTGGCAAGATGTATTCTTCATACTAATGCAAAGTTGGGGATTATTCCTTTTGGTTCTGCCAATGGTATGGCTACAGAACTACAAATACCTACTGACAAAGAAGAAGCACTTAAACTCATATTAGAAGGTAAAGAAGTTTTAATTGATACACTACTAATTGATGGTAAACATACCTGCTTACATATTGGTGATGTAGGTTTTAATGCAAAGGTTATCAAAAGGTTTGAGGAGGATAAAACAAGAGGCTTGTTAAGTTATGCCAAAAACTTTTTTAGAGAGTGGAAATTCTCTCAAAGAATGAAATGTATATTAACAACAGAGAATGGCGTGCGAAAAATAAAATGTCATATGATCGCTTTTGCTAATGCCAGAAAATATGGAACAGGTGCCGTACTGAATCCAATTGGAAAATTAGACGACGGATTTTTTGAACTTTGTATTTTAAAAACCATTTCATTTAAAGTTTTGCTATTGTTAATTCTTACCTTTTTTACGGGAGCTCTTTACAAAACGAGATTTGCTAAAATTATACAATGTAAAGAAGCTAGAATTAAACTTAAAAGGAATAGAAAGATGCTTGTACAAGTAGATGGAGAAATTATAGGAGAACAGAATTCTGTTAAGATTGAAATAGTACCAAAGAGTCTTAGAATAATTGTACCAGCTGTTTCAAGTTCATCTTTTCTTGATTATTTAGTGGCAAAAATTGAGTACGAAAAGGGGTAAAACTTTCATTTCTACTATTTTTTTTTTTCTTTAGTGATATCAAAAATTTAGGAGTTAGTAATAATTTATTTTTTTAAAACTCCTATATACTATCCTATTTGCGCTGCGTAGAAGATAAAAATTACCTGTTTACAGGGATATTCAATTCGATCTAAAAGCACTAACTTCCCGAGACATTTAAACGATTCAAACACTCTCCTTTCAATCAGATAGAAGAATCTAATTCTAACTAACTATCAACTATCATCCAATTTATTATTCATTTTGATTAAGAATTATAGAGTCCTATGAAACCAATTAAAATCATACTTGCATCGAATAAAAAATTGATAGTTCAGAGTATTGAGTGCGTGATGTCTGCTCAACCTCAACTTTATGTAGTAGGTAAAGCATATAGTTTAGATCAATTGGTAACATGCCTAAAGTCTTTTAATGCAGATATTTTGCTTTTGGATCAGCAAATGTTAGATGATCTTTACGTTTGGAAAAACCAGTCACCTAAAATGATAAAAGCTGGTATTAAAGTGTTACTTCTGATCGATAAAAATAATGATAGAAAAAGAGGTAACTTACCTGGTTTTAAGCCTGAAAGTAACGCTTATTGGGAAAATGGTCCTAAAGAATTAATTAAGGAAATTTTGAAAATGTCTAATTTTGAAAAGCCATCTAAGTCTAGTGATACTGGATTTAGCTACGATTTTTTTATTCATGGATTTAATCTGAATTAAGTTAATGGATTATGGCTGGAAAATTTAATATAATTCTTGCAGGCAAAAGACAACTAATTTTAGATGGCCTTAAAGAAAAAATAAACGCAGACAAACATCCAAACATAATAACAATTGAAACCTCCACCAGAAGTTTGGTAAATCAAATAAAAATTACTTTTCCAGATATTGTTATTATTGATCAGATATTGTTTTCTGAAATGCTTTACACAAGTTATCAGGATGTTTTAAAAAAATTCTCCCCTTGGGTTAAAATGATTTTAATAACTGAGAGTCAAACATTGGTAAATTTAAAATATTACCTTCAGTTTGGGTTCCAATCCATCGTACTTGTAGAAAATGATATTGATGAATTAGTAACTGCGATTAGGAAAACTAAGCAAGGTGAGTATTATTTTAGCCCAGAAGTATTAAAAGTATTAATTGAAGATTATACACATCCAAGATCAGATACATACTCTACCATATTTGGGGAATCTAAGGTTAGAATCTGATCTGTAGTTCGCGAGAAGTTGATTGTATTTTTTCAATAATTAATAAATTAACAGTATGACTACATTGAGATAATATAGATTTCCTAGTTTTGTGGCAAATTTTTGCCTTTTTTAGCATGAATTTTGAAATTATTAAGCAGATTTGAAACAATAATTTGTTATTGATACGTATAAAAAAGTGTATAAAATATTGTGATTGTTGTAGTTTTAATAATTGATGAAAACCCGGATGTATCATCCGGGCTTTTTTTTTTAAAATTCCTCAATTAAAACACCCATCTTACCCAATTGAAAATCTCTCATTGCCGTCATAATTTCTGTTTGAGTATTCATAACAAATGGACCATGAGAAACTACAGGTTCATTAATTGGTTTACCTGCTATTAACAAAAATTGTATATTTTCTTCTTTGGCATAAATTGTAATTTGATCACCGTCATTTTCAAAGTACATCAAATTTAAATCGTCAATAACACCAAAGTTTTTCACATGTGCTTTACCCTTTATAAAATAAACAGATGCATTATAATCTGTAGGAATATCTATCTTAACTTTTCCATTACTTTTTACTTCTCCCCACAAAATAAGCATAGGAGAAAAACTTATTACAGGTCCTTTAACATTATTAAACTCACCTGTTACAACTTTAACTTCAGAGAGTCCATCTTCACCAGAAACAATTGGCAAGGCTTCTTTAGAGAAAGCCTGATAAAGAGGCTGATCCATTTTATTAATTTGAGGAGTATTTACCCATAATTGAATAATTTCCTGTACACCTCCATTTTCCGCCAATTTTTTTGAAGGTCTTTCACTATGGTTAATACCCATTCCGGCATTTAACCATTGTACTCCTCCAGCTTCTACCACACTACTATTTCCTCTTGAGTCTCTGTGATGCACATCACCTTCGATTATGAAAGTTACTGGTGAAAATCCTCTGTGAGGATGTGGAGAAACCCCCATGTTTCTTGGATGACTACCCCCTTCTATTGTTGTTTTATGATGGTGTAACAACAAAAAAGGATTTATCTGATCTACACTTTGAGTTGGGAAAGGCTGCCTTACAGGCATCTCTCCCATTGTAACTTCTTGTGCATACATTATTTGTTTTACACTTCTATTTTTCATCATTATACAGTCATAGGAACATCCATTAATAAAACTTCTACATTTTTGCTTGCTTTTACATTAAAACTCTCTGCGTCCCAAATACCTAGTCCATCTCTAGTATCAAGGGCATTACCATTAACCTCAATACTTCCATCCAACACAAAAATATATACGCCATTTCCCTCTTTTTGTATTTGGTAGTCTAGAGAATTACCTGCCTCAATTTTACCTAAACTAAAATAAGCATCCTGATTAATCCATACAGCTCCTTCTTTATCTGGAGCAACAACTGTTTGCCATTTGTTTACCCTTAATTCAGGATCTACTGTAATTTGATCGTATCTTGGTTTAATATTTTTTTCTTTAGGAAAAACCCAAATTTGAAGAAAATTCACATTGCTTTCTTCACTCTTGTTATACTCTGAGTGAAAAACACCAGTGCCAGCACTCATTATTTGAACATCATTCTTTTTGATAACAAAGGTATTACCCATGCTATCTTTGTGTTCTAAAGCACCTTCTAGTGGTATTGAAATAATCTCCATATTGTCATGCGGATGCGTACCAAAACCTCTTCCACCTTCTACTATGTCGTCGTTTAATACACGTAGCACGCCAAAGTGAACTCTTTCTGGGTTATAATAATTTGCAAAACTAAAAGTATGGTGAGAATCTAACCATCCGTGATTTGCGTGACCTCTAGTATCTGCTTTATGCAATATAGTTTTCATAATTTCTCCATTTATTTGTTTAAAATAAGCGTCATAAATAATTGCACAACTAGCACTTTTCTAAATTTAGATCAAGTAAAATAACAATGAATAAAAGTGTATTTCACTCCTAAATTGATAGAAAATTTGGCTATTTATTTGAGCTAGCCAAGCTTAATCTTTGTGAATTATCCATCGATTTATATTTCAAAATTAGTGACTGATATGCCTAGAATAAATGGCAAAACACACGATAAAATGGTAAAAATTACTGAATGAGTATAAAAGAAGATGCGATTATGCCTTTTTGAGGGCTATATTGATGGTGATTTTTTATGGTATTTTTAAAAGTGTTAATTGACTTATTTAGAGAATTGTAACTATTAAAATGTAGAAAAACAGCTCTTGTTTTGTTTTATTGCAATTTATTAACTAAATAAGAGAATCTTTTTCAGAAGAAATTCTGTTTAAAAAATGTTCATGATTATTTTCCAATTACATGATTCTCGCATATGATGTAATTATTACTACAAATCCCGGTGCTAATAGTACCGGGGTTTTTTTATTTTATCCTTTCTGAATAACTTTTTTTGATTTAATCGTTTTTTCATTATTCTTTAAACTAGTAAACAAGATTTATATATTTCGGGCTGTAACACTGACTTAAAAGTTTTTTAAACGCTTTTTACTTCTATTCACGCAAATTTCTGAAGTAATTATTATGGAGATGAATCATCAGTATCAGGATATGAGGTATCAATTGTTACTGGAAAATGCTAGTATCGGGATTTGGCAGTTCGATGAGCGATATATTACTACTTTCATAAATAGTTTTATGGCAAGTATGATAGGCTCAGAACCAGCACACCTGTATAATAAATCATTATTTAACTTTATGGAAGAGGGAGAAGCGAAACTCGCTAAATCTCTTTTAGAAAATAGTAAGAATAAACAAAGCGAAGTATTAAATCTGGTATTTAAAGATTGCGATGGTAAAAGTATATATACACGGTTTACTACAAGTGCAATTCTAGATAATGAGGGAAAATACCTCGGCTTTTTAGCTTTTGTAACAGACGAAACAGAAAAAATAATTTCGCATAAAAACCTTCAGAAAAAAAGTGAGCTAATAAGTTATTTACAGCAAGGTGTTTCTTCTAAAACAGGTATCGATTTTTTTAATGCTATTACTATTGAAATAGCGAGATCGCTTGGTAGTGATTATACTTTTATAGGGCAAAAAATATATAAAAAGAACGGCTACATAAAAACAATCTCTTATGCGAAATATCTTCAGTTAGAAGAAAATTTTGAGTATTCATCTGACGATACTCCGTGTAAGAATGTAATTAGCAACGATATTTTTTGTGTTGAATCTGGCGCGGCTGATATTTTTCCCGAAGATAAAATTTTAAAGGATTTAGAAATTGAGGGCTATGTAGGAGTGCCACTCCACAATAATTTAGGGAAGCCTATAGGTTTATTAGTTGTAATGTTTAAAAACAAAATTGAAGACCCTGATTTTGTAAAAAGTATATTGCAAATATTTTCTGTGAGAGCTGGAGCGGAGCTTGAAAGGTTAAATTACGAGAAATCTATTAAAGCCAGCGAAGTAAAATATAAAGCGCTCTATAGTACTCTTCAAAAAGAAAGAAAACTACTTCGCTATTTAATTGATACTATACCAGACCTAGTTTTTTATAAAGATCCTGCCGGACAATTTATGTTGTGCAATCAGGCTTTTGAGAAGTTTATGGGTTATACCGAAGAAGATTTATTAGGTAAATCCGATTACGATTTTTTCCCGAAAGCAACTGCCGATTTCTTCCGAAAAATGGATGATAGAGCCAGAGATAAGAAACATATCATTAGAATTGAAGAATTTGGAACATATCCCGATGGGAAGTTGATTATTCTGGATATGATAAAATCACCTTTGTTTCTAGGTAACAAGTTTTTAGGTGTTATTGGAATTGGTAGGGATATTACTACACAGAAAAAAGTTGAAAAAGAACTTAGAAAAAGTGAAGAGTATTATCGAATTATTTTTGAATCTTCTAATGATGGCCTTTTTATTATAAAACATTCTCAAGTTGTAGATTGTAATTTAAAAGCGGCGCAAATTATAGGTAAGCCAAGAGAAGAAATTATTGGTAAAAACATAATTACCATAGCATTAAATAACACTTCTTTTGAATCTAGAAAGTTGATGCAAGAAAAGGTACATTTGGCTTCTAAAGGAGAACCTCAGATATTCGAAATTTCAATTATAAATGATGGAGATCCTGAAAATATTCATTATGCCGAAATAAGTCTAACAGCTTTTAAAATTGAAGACGAAAGCTTAGTTCTAGCCTTATTAAGAGATATTACACTAAAAAAAGAGGCAGAAGCACAAATTAAAAAGCATAATATAGAATTAGAAAAAACTAATGTTGAGTTAGATAATTTTGTTTACTCTGTTTCGCACGATTTAAGGGCTCCTATCACTTCTGCACTAGGTTTAATCGAGATAGCCAAACATGAGAAAGACGATAGTCTTAAAGCTCACTATATGAGCTTGCAGGAAAAAAGTTTACACCGTCTCGATAGTTTTATTCAAGATATTCTGGATTATTCAAGAAACTCAAGAATGGGTATTGCTTCAGAATTGATAGATTTTGAAGAAATTATTTCGGAAATATTTGCCGATTTCAATTATATGAACACCGAGCATGATGTTGAACGAATTCTAGAAATAAATGGAAGTAGTGACTTTTATTCGGACAAGAGAAGGCTTAAGGTGATATTTAACAATTTAATTTCTAATGCAATAAGGTATTCTAATAGTTACAGAGAAAATTCTTATTTAAAAGTTAGAGTTGTAAAGGGAGAGAAAAAAGTTGTTATAAGATTTATAGACAATGGAATTGGTATTAGTTCTCAACATTTGAATAAAATCTTCGACATGTTTTATCGTGCAACTCAAAAGAACAATGGCTCAGGTTTAGGGCTCTATATTGTAAAAGAAACAGTAGATAAGTTGGAAGGTAATATTGATGTAAATTCACAGGAAGGAGAAGGAACCGAGTTTGTTTTAACTGTACCCAATTTAAAATAAAAAAAGCTTACTCGTTAGAGTAAGCTTTCCTTATGCTTTAGCATGAATTGCTTATTTTTTCATTTCAAGAACTTCTTTTCTAACGTCTTGAGCAATGTTTTTAAGTTCTAACATAGCTTTTCTAAGTCTTGTACCAGCAGCTTTGTTGCCTTGGCTATAAAACTTCTCTGCGTCATTATCAGCTTGTTCTAAAATGTCTTTAATTTGCTTGTACTTCTCCATGGTTAATTTGTATTTAATTTTTAATTAGACGGCAATTGTAATAAATAATTTTTTGATTTAATTCGTTTTAAAGAAGTTTTTTGCCATTTTTATGGGCTTTAGAAAGAAAAAATCCTATAACAAGTTGCACAACAGGCTTTCAGGGGCAAAGTATCTAAGAATTATACTGTTTAAATTTGCTCAATTCCTTTGTATACACCCCAGTATACTTTGTTTTTCTTAAAAAAGGAATTAGTGTTTTCTGCATAAATTCTTAAACCCAAGTCGCTAGCTTCTGCTCTATATAGTGCCGTTTTATCGCCTATATGCTTCTCTAAAAGTACAGGTATTTCCATATTAATGTAGCCGTTATCAAAAGCCTCTTTAAGTACATTTAGATCATGTTCATCACCTAATAAACTAGAAAGATTAGATAATTCACTTGTTACAATAGCTTGCATTACAGGCCAAGTATCTTCTAAAAATAGGAGTTGATTCCATAGATATTTTACCTGTTTTCTCCATTCATGAAAGTTGTGTGAGTTTTGAGTTTCAAAGGCGAGTTGCATGGTTTTAATACCATTATTATATGTTTTGGATAAACCATATGCCCAATCTTGAAATTTATCAGACTCAATTGGCCAAGTATGAATTCTTTTATGAGCTGCTTTTAACTCAATTACTGCCGTTTCAATTATTTTAGAGAGATTGGTCTGTGCTTTGGCTAATGCATTTCTTTTCTCTTCGAGCAATTTTTTAACAGATAATAATATTTCTAGTAGCGATTTATCTTCTGCTGTTTCTATTAATTTGTCTACAGTTTCTATTAAAGCACTGGCATCTCTGAGTTCAGACATCTCCCTCCCTACATCTCTATAGTGAATATTTTCTTGGGAGTAGCAAATCGGGCCTACTTCATACCTGATTAATCTTAATAATGCTCTAAGTTTTTTTATTGCTTTTCTAGTCTCATGTACAGCTGCATGTTTGTCTTCATATTCTGTAAGCTTGTAAACCATTTCATGATTAAGCTCATCTGCAATTTCATATATATTAGTTTTAGCGTCTTTAGTATTCTCGAATTTTACACTCATACTTTCACTTGCTTATATAGCTTTTCTTAGTATCGATTTTGATGTTTTAAATGACACAATTATAACTGTGGATATAGTTATTTTGGTTAAAATTAAAGTAATTTATAATGTTTATTATAAATAATTTTCAATTCTAATTTACTGATCAAATAAAAAGTTACCTGCCAAATTTTCAATATTTTTAATCAATAAAAGGTAGTTTGTAGGCTAATGTTATGGTATAATGCTTATTTATTAAGCTTTTTGAGCTATAAGCAAATGTTTTTGAATGTAAATAAGAATAAAGGGTTCTTAACGGACTGAATAAATCTGTAAGATGTAAGTTTTTAAGATAAATATTACACAAAACTTTAACATTATGAACACTGAAAGTCTACAACGCAGCCAAGTGATAGAAGAGGAAATGAAAAAGCTACGAGAAAAATTCGTAGCTCTAAAAAAGAAAAGAGAAAGTTTACAAAGTAAAATGGATTCGATAAGATCAAGAAGTCATTAACGTCTTTTTCTAAAACCATAAGGACAATGTCGGCAACCGCTTTTACAGCAATAGCCTCTTTTTTTATGGTAACTTTCAGTAAATACTAGAAAACCATTTTCAAAATAATAGTCTTCTGTGTTTTGATCTTGATTTGACGATTTACCTGTATACTTACTCATAATTCAATTAAATACTAGCAATATTTTATTCTATTAATCAATCTGCAGGGAAGTAAAAACCTCCATTTGGAGTAACGCCAACAGTAAACTCGTCGATTACGGTTCCGTCTTCGGAATCGTATCGTACTATTTTACCACTAGAAGTGTAATCTCCGGCATCGCTGGCTATTAAATAATCGCTTTCTGGGTCGTAACCTAAACCGTAGAAATAACCAGTGATTATTGATGTAGAAGGCAATGCAGTATCATCTGTATCCATTTTGTAAATACCACCATTAAAGCTGTAGTATATAGTTTCTCCATCATCGTCAATTACTAAATCGCTTGGTTGAGAATAGAAATTGTTAAAGCTAATTGATGATTCAACAGTGTTGGTAGATGGATTAATTTTATAGAGACTACCTGAGTTCTCTAAGGCGCTGTAATCTGCAGTGTAATTTCCTTTGCAAAGTACCCAGATAAATCCATCTTCGTCTTTTACAATTCCAGATGGGTTTACCCCTACTTCAATACTGGTTAAAATTTCGTCTGTATCTGTGTCTATTACTGTTACAACAGAGTCTGTAGAGTAACCTCCAGAACAAACTACATAAAGTTTGTTGTCGTCTAGTAACATTCTTTCTGGGCCTAAGCCTGTAGTAATAGCATCTGAAACTTCATAAGTATTTAGGTCGATTATTGATAATTGACCTCCATAGCCATTTATCCATTCAGAAACATACGCTTTATCTGCAGAAACTGCCTGAAAATATCTTGCTTGAGCAAGTCCTTCTATGGTTGCTACACTTTCAAAAGTTTCGGTATCTGCTACTTCTACTTTTTCGGCATTGTTTATCACCATGAATACTTCATCGTTGTAAACCGAAATTGATTGAAGTACATTACCTAAAGGTCTGTTGTTTACAGTTTGAAATACATCATTGGTAACTGTAGCTGAATCATAACTGTAAAAACTTACTGTTCCTGAACCATTTTGGAAAGGACCTTCATTAGCAATTAAAAAACCGTTGGCATACTTAGCTGGTACTTCTACATTAGGCTCGTCGCTATCTTCGCAGGCTACAAAAACGAGTGATAAAATAATTAACCAACAGGTTTGATAGTATTTAAATCGTTGCATTTTAAAAATTTAGTTTAGGTGATATAATTAAGCTGAATTGATAATTTCTTCCGGGCATAGGTCTCCAAGCAATTATTTCGTAGTCTTCATCAAACAAATTGTTAGCAGAGATTCTCAAGTTGAGATATCCATACTTTTTATCTACTTTGTATTGAAATGAAAGATTAGAAGTGGTAAAAGCCGGGAGAGAATCATCATTATCGGTAGTAGTAAAAGTTTTACCGGTAAATTGCTGACTCCATGTTATTCCGAAATCATTATAATTATAAGTGAAATTTAAATTCCCTTTATGTAAAGGAGTATAAATAAGTTGTTTGCCTAATGATGAATCATCTTCTGTTTGATGTTTCTCATTAGTCGATTTGGTATAGTGGTACCTTGCAGTAATGTTAAGAGAAGTTTTTTTCCACTTTTTATCTAAAGAGTAGCTAGTCTCGATACCTCTTGCCCAAACCTGTTTTATATTTTGTGGATACCAGTAAGTGCTACCAGGTTGCCATAAAATCCAATTATCAATTTTATTGCTAAAAATCGTAAACTGGAATTGGTTTTTTATATTCAGCAAATTGAAATTGCTATTGATACCTACTTCTTTAGACCAGCCTGACTCAGGAAGTAAATCTGGATTACCTCCGGGTTTCCAGTAAAGATCGTTAAAGGTAGGCAAACGATAAGAGCGAGCAATTTTGCCTGAAACTGTGAGAAAATTCCAAGGATTTAATTCTAAACCAAAAGTAGGGACTAAAGGTGCATTGCCAAATTCAGTAAACTCTTTCCGAAGATTAATTCGCGATTCTAGAAACAGAGTATTAAACTTTACACCTCCCAACAAAGCCAATCTTTGTTGAATTTGCTTTCCGGCTTCGTAATCTTCTACAGTTCCGCTTACATATTGATGTTGTACTCCACCTTGAAAACTCAATTGATCTAAAGGATACCAGTTAAGTTCTGCTTCTTGTATAAACACTTTACTTTTACTCAAACTTTCAATCCCTGAAGCATCATTTTCATAGAGCAGTTCTTCTAGCGAAAAACCGCTTTGTAATTTCCAATCAAGCGAATTGAGATTACCAGACCAAGATAATAAGAGTCTGTTAAATTGATCATCTTGTGTAGCAGAGCTACTACCTTCTGTTAATGTAGCGGGTATTTCTCTTTCGGTATCTTGATGCCAATATCTAATGGCAAATTGCTGATAAGCTGATATTTTTAAATAATTTTCTAATAGAACTCCCCATTCAGAAAATGCCGCATGTTGCATTTTTTCTTCGGGTGAGCCTGCTTTTGCTTTATTATTAAAGGTGAAGTTGTTGTTGGCTTTATCCCGATAAACATTTAGAGAGGTATAGAGCTTTTTCTTTCCGTAGGTCAGTTTATAACCTTGAAAGTGCTTACCAAAACTGCCAAGTGTTTGATTAATTCTCGCTTGTAATCCGCTGTTGTATTTTGGGAGGTTTTCTAAATAAACGGTGCCTCCTACTGCTCCACTCCCCCACAAAGCACCTTCTCCACCAAGTTGTAAATTCACCGCATCTACTATACTTCCCGGCAAAAGTGAGAAATCTATTTGCCCGTTCATTGGACTTTGGATCGGAAAACCATTCCACAAAACTGCGGTATGCCCTGCCCCCATACCTCTAAAAGAAGTGGTTGCCAAACTACCGGGATTGTATGTTTTAACATATACAGGCATTGTTTGAGTAAGCATTTCACTCAAACTCATTGCCTCAAAATTTTTGATTGTAGAAGAATCAATAGAAATTACCTGAGCACCAGCATCGTAATCTTTAAGCCTGCGAGCTTCTACTATAACTGCATCAAGCAAATAAGTACTGTCAGATTCAGCAATTTGTTGTCCGTATCCTTTAAGGTAAACAACTGTACAGCAAATCAGACAAACTAAAAATTTAACCCTCAAATTGTTCATTACAAGTGATTTAACAAGTTGCTAAACCAATCGTACCAAATCGTGAAATTTTAAAAAATACTCAGAATGAAAATTAAGGCAAACCTTTTATTCAAGTTGGTATTCTTTGCTTTTTCTCCCGAAAGCTACGAATGAATATGTCTGGCAGGTCTTCTGACTTGCTCACTTTTATCAGCCTTCCCATTCTTTTTAACAAACAGTGGCAATGGATTGATAAAAGCTATTTTGAGCTCACAGCAGCGGGAACTGTTCAAGATTTACACCTGATTCCCTTTTAATTTTCTTCTCCTGAAGGATTCGAAAAACCTTACATGGCTCAAAGCTGAGAAAGAATTATGAGTAAAAAAAGTAAACTATCTAAATTTTTCACATTATAAACTTTGTTGTCTATATAATGGAATTACTTAAGCAAATCAGGTATTTTTTATTTTATAATTTCAGCTAAGCAATGATTATAACTTATCTTTGCCTGTAGATTTAGATTAGATTAACATGAAACTTATTAAAGCTTTTTTCTTTTTCACTTTTATACTTTCAGCCTGCTCACCAAGTGGAAATAACAAGCTCCCAATTTTAGGTCAGGTGGCAGATGCGCAATTCGAATTTCTTAGTCAAGATAGTGCAGTGGTAACTCCACAGACTTTTGAAAATAAGATATATGTAACAGATTTCTTTTTTACTACTTGCCCAACCATTTGCCCAAAAATGAAGGCTCAAATGTTGAGAGTGTATGAGAAGTTTGAAAACAACGATAATGTAATTTTACTTTCTCATACTATTGATCCTCAGCACGATACTGTTGGTTTATTAAGAGATTATGCCGGAAGATTAGGTATAACCTCAGACCACTGGTTAATGGTAACCGGAGATAAAGAAGAGATTTTTGGTGTAGCTAAAAAGTACATGGTAAGTGCTATGGAAGACAAAGACCAACCCGGAGGCTTCGTGCATAGTGGTGCTTTTGTATTGATCGATAAGAAAAAACAAATTAGAGGTTATTACGACGGCACCAAGGAGTTGGAAACCAATGAGTTGATGGATGATATTGAAGTTTTGTTGAATGAAGGATAAGAAATTAATTTATTTTGCACCCTTTGTGGTGATGGTGGTGGTGGCACTGGTATTAATATTTAGTACAAAAAGTAAGAACCGCGGTGAAGTATTATATGAAAACCGTTGTGCAAATTGCCATATGGAACAAGGTGTAGGTTTGCAATCTCTCATTCCGCCATTAGCAAATGTCGATTATTTGAATAAGTACAGAGATAAATTAGCCTGTATTGTTAAAAAAGGAATGGATGGAAAAGTGATTGTAAATGGTGTAGAGTATGAGCAGCAAATGCCAGCAAACGAAGAATTTACAGATACAGACATTGCCAATGTGCTTAATTATGTACTTACAAACTGGGGAAACGAAGAAAAACCACTCTCTCTACAAGAAGTTCAGAAACAATTGGAAGGATGTCCTTAAATCATCATATATTTTAAACTTCCTATTACCTATAAATATATTATAGGTGGCTTATCCGCCTATTTCCATTTCTTATCTCCACAGCTTCACTTTTTTTGAGATATAGATGCACTAATTCCTTCAATTTATAATAATACTATTATAAGCTCATTTTCTTAAATAAAATTTATGCAAGTAATCCTTGCATATAAATTTTATATCATGAGAAGAGATGTATTTCAGGCGATAGCCGATCCAACAAGAAGAGATATTTTACTATTACTCACGAAAGACAGAAAAAACCTAAATACACTAGCCGAGCATTTTAACATGAGTCGGCAGGCTGTTTCACTACATGTAAAATACTTAAATGAGTGTGGAGTAATTACCTTCAAGCACAAGTAGCGTAACCTGCATTATTTCAAAGAAAAAGACACCTTCTCTGCAATAGTCAAATTACTAGCAAAGAAGGTGTGCTGTATGAAATCTGAAATTCAATGGAAATTTATGCTTTTCCTACATCTAAAATTAATACAATAGCATCGTTTGAAAGCGCTTCGAAATCGATCTGTTCTGCGTCCCACAATGCTAGCCCATCGCGGATTTGAAGCAAACGATCTTGTATTTCAAAAGCACCTTCAATTACGAATGCAAATACTCCGTTTTCCGGATTTTTCACTAAGTGTTCTCCCTCAACTCTGCCGTTAAACTTTCCTATTGAAATGTTAAAGCAATGGTTGTCGGTTTTGAGTAACGACAGAAGTTGATTCATTTGGGAGTTAAAATCAAATTGCGATTGATTGTAGTTGATTGTTTCTGAAACTTTAATTTCTATATGTAAATAGTTTATTAGCGATCTTTTATAAGGACACTCAACTTGGTATAAATCTCCTTTATTTACCGAGAAAACAACAGACTCTCCAACCTCAAGTAGCTTATTCGCTTCGTTAGGCTGTTTGTATTTTAAATTACCAACCAAAGGGATAAGGCAAACTGCTATATTTTCAGTTGCTTCTTGTTTTATGCAATGTTCCGCTTTAAGAGTAATATCGTTTAGCGATAGCAGATTGTTAAAAGGCTTTCTGCTTTCTTTAAAATACGACTTACAATTAAAGGTATGGAAACTGCGATACCAATTACTTTGGGTACATCCTCTCTGATTAGCAAGGTAAATTTGTCCTTGAGTCTGTGTCAACATAGCATATGAGTTTTATCGAATTACAAATTGTTTTTTTATCAATGAGTGAATCATTGTGTTTAATATGAACTCATGGCATTGCTGTCGTGAATAGCATTAATCAACCGAACCTTGTTTTTAGGAGTATATTCTTCAGCTACACTCGGCCAGTTTTGTTGCTCATCGGTGATCTCAATTATGCTTTCTTCCTTTTCAGTTTCATATTGTTTTACAGAACAGGAAAAACAACTCGCGCAAATGCCTATTAGCGTCCATATAGTTAATTTGACAAATAGCTGGTTCATGTTAGTAAATTATATCACGTATAAAAGTCTTTAATGCCTGTTAGTTAGTAGATTTAATATCTTAACTCTAGCTTAATTAAAAACCGAAGTTGTCAGTTTTTGAAAAGAGCAAATGTTGATTTTATCAGAAAGAATTAAGCTTTCTGTATTAACTTCAAGCCCCATATCAATAGAATCTGATTTGTCTCCGATGGAAATAATTAAATGTTTGTCGATGGAGTCAATTAAAGTGATTGCTTCACTAAAAAATGTAATTGCCACCTTATGTTGATTTTTATCTTTAGTATTTGATTGAATTATCTCAAACCTAAAATTTTTAAAAGGCAGAAATAACTTTCCGTTTACATTAGCAATATCAGGTATTAAATCGTTTAGCTGTTTCAAATAACCCATAGCGGATGTACTCACCAAATAATGCATATTTTCAGCTTTAGGAACATGCTTTAACATTTCTGTAAAAGTCTCATGTTTGCCTTCAGAGTCGAACTGTTGTGCCTGCATAAAGAACTCTTTGTAAGTATCTTCGAACACAAACTTATCCCACGCTGCTGTTGAGCTTGCATCTATAAATTTTCTATAACTAATCTTTATAATACCTTTCATAATATTGATAATTAGGCACTTACAACAATTGAATGAGAAAGAGAATAACCTTCTTCTATGCTTCCACTAATGGTAGAAAGTTCTTCAGCAACACCATCAGAGAATACATTGTCATTTGAGTTATAAGTGTAACCACTCATTCCTTTGGTATATCCATAGTCGCTAGCAGCATTTACTGTTACTACTGCGCTGTCGTCACCTTCTGGAAAAGCAATTTGAGTAACCAGTAAAGATTTTCCGCTTGAGTTATAAATATGCACGTGGATATGTGTAGCTCTACTCTGGTACCAAGCTGGAAAAATTGAAGTGAATTGAACCAATCCTTCGCTGTCTGTAACCTGACGACCTCTTAAGAAATGAACTGAAGTATAGTTTGTACTTTGCATTTGAGTACCACCATATTCAGAATAGTTTCCGTCTTTGTCGCAATGCCAGATATCTACAATAGCACCTTCTAAAGCTGCACAACTTTCATTCTGATTAAGAATAGCAATCTCTATTGAAAGCGCTATACCGGTTCTATCACCAGTAATATCTACTTTCTCTAAAGAAGATGGATCTTTCGTTGGAAAAGGGCCTTCAGTTTCAGAAGGAGTACTAGTACAAGAATCAGAACTGTAACTTGAATTACTAGAAGATGAGTCACTGCTACTTTCAGAACTAGAATCATCTGTAATTGGAGTGATATCCTCGTCGTCGCTGCAACCTACAACTAATGGAAGCACTAGGCTAGTCATTCCAAGGCTTTTTATAAATTCTTTTCTCTTCATTTTAATATAGTTTACTTACCTCTAAGTGTTTGGCAGAAAACCAGAAGAGCTTAAAAATGTACTCAAAAAAATATGAGTTTCGCGATGTATGATGCAAATCCTGCGATGTATGAACCTAATTTAATGATTTTTAACCTTGTTTTTAAAGTTTAAATGATTTAAAGAAGTGTGATTTTATAGTGTTTTGGGAGTTGGAATTGGAGATATAAAAAAATCCTAAATATCATCAATTAGCCCTGTCATAGTTCTACACCCAGGAATAACTGTAGTAATAGTTTGCATTTTCTTTCCCAGATAAACTCATAGAAAAATTAGATATTAATAGTAGGAAGAATATCAACTAGCAAAAAATCAAATTGAAAAATATAATATGGAACTTGATGAAGACGACTACGAATTAGGAAGGTATGTTTCTTACAAACCTAATAGATTGAAATTACAATCTTTGTCATTTGATTTGTTAATTGTTTCTAATGCAATATTCTGTTCAGATAAACTTAAAGATGAGTTCGAAACACAAGAATTAAAAGGTGTATCTTTTAGGCCTAACACTTTATTTGAAATAAGTTAATGCTTTTCCCCAACTCCAACAGTTTTAAATATCTAATTAAGCAAAAAAAATCTTATTCTGAATCAAGCCTAGTATAATTGTAATTCTACAATGTCACTTGTTAAAATGTTTCCGGTTCATTTCAGTATTTTGCTCAATGGCTGTATTAATTTGTTGGACTACCTCATTAAGATTGTCGACTGATGTGAGCAAATGTTTAAACAGATCAGTTTCCTTTATTGGAAGAGTTTCGTAATGCAACAAATTTATTAATCCAGAAATACTCGATACTGGTGCTCGTAGTATATGTGCGTTTATAAAAGCGTACTCCTCCAACTGTGCGTTTCTTTTTTCTAGTTCATCAGTTCGCTCTTTTACCCGTATTTCTAGAGAGTTGTTTATAGCATTTATTTTTTCTTTTTGGGCTTGCAGTATCTTATTACTTTTTTCTATTTCCCTCTGCTGATTTACTAGTGAAGTAATGTCTTCTCCTATTGAAAGTACCATTATTGTTTCGCCTTTGGCATTGCGAATGGGTGAATAATGAGAACGCACATGAACTTCACCAGCATCAAATTTAAAAATGAAATTTTGACTTTTTAATTCACCATTCAGTATGTATTGCCATTCATTGTAGAAATCCCATTTTTTTGGGTAAACAATATACTTGTCAAAAATTTCACCGATATTCTTATTTTTAAGACTGTGAGAATCTGTATGTAGATATTCACTAATTATTGGAGAAATATGCAAAATATTTCCTTTTAAGTCGAATTCAGTAGAGTTAAAGTTTTGTCTAATCGTACTTAATATACTTTTGTTTACCGCTTCTTTATTTTCAAGTTTAGTTTGTGTTATAGTAATTTCATATAGTTGAGCTTCTAGTTTTTGTTGATATTCTTTGAGTTTGGTATTTTGCTCTTCTATGTAAATATTTTTGATCGACAGCTGTTCCTGCTTTGTAATAAGCTCTTCATTTTGAGCTACAATTTCCTCATTTAAAATAGCTATTTCTTTTAGATTTTCATTATTCTGTAGATTAAGCTTATGTAATTCCTTATTAATTTCCTTCATTTTTGCTTCACTTTTAATGTTAATCATTTTAGAAGTGAAGGATATAACAGCAATCATTATCCAAGTTATAACCTGAAAAGCTTTAAATATCATAAACAGCTGATTATCAATTTGATAATCGCTCTTATAAGCAGAAAAAGCCATTTCATGGACTACTAGCAGAATTAGATTTATTAATATAGCCAGTATAAATACTCGTTTTTCCTTTGTGTAATCAAGCGTGAAAATAGGGTAAATTAGGTAAGCGAGAATAGCGTACGAAAAAATATCATACATAAATGGGAAGAGTTCTTCTGCAAATAGTATGGCAAAGAAGTGTAATGGCAAAAAGAATACATTAGAAATAAAACGAGCATAATAATATTTACCCATTTTGTTTAAAAGTAGCACAATTACGCCTAGAATAGTAGACACTATAATATCAAAAACAAAAGTAGCTTGGCTTCTAATGGATGGGATAGCAAATAATAGCAGAATAAAAATAGTATTAATGCTTGTGAGAATATTGTTGAGTCTAATTTCACGTTGAAATCCCCTATCTGTATTAATGTCAAACTCTTTCAAGTCTACAGTATCGCTTTCTGCACTTTTCATATCTTATGATTCTAATGAAAGATATTTCTTTATTAGTTAACGTTAAATTTAAAACGCATGAAAATTAGTTGTCTCAAATTTTTAATTCCTGTTTAATAAATGTTTGCAATCTACTTAGATGCTAAACCACTAAAATGCTTTGTGCAGCTAACTATGGAGGTACCTTCGCCAATAATTTTATTTTGTGTCTTTTCCAGATTAAGACCTCCTCTAATTAAAATTCCAGTAGTAATATATTGGTTTTAATAAGCATTACTTCAATTGATAGGATATACCAAGATAAAAATATTACAATAGATAAACAGAAAAATAATACTGCTAACGTGATTGTGTGTAGCTTGTTGTAAGTAAATCTAATAGCTTTTTAAAGTAGGAGGAATTACTGATTTAAAAAGTATTTTTAAATTCAATACGTTGTTGGTAATCCATTATATTTTTTCACATCTATTATAAACAAACCAACAACCTAAGCTAACAGCAGTCGTGCAATAAATAGAAACTAACCATATCCATAAAAATGAATAATCAAATTTTAATGGTGTAACAAAAATTAGTACTATGAAAAGTGTTAATAATGTGGCTCCAGATAAGCCTATCAATATAAGGTTTAAGACATTCAAACAATTAGTTTTTTCTAGGATATAGATAGTAGGTATCCCCCAAATTAATGTTAATGGATATGCAAATAACAAACATCCAGCTGAAATAAGTAGACTAAGCCCAACTGCACCAACTAAACCCTCATAAGCAAAACCAAAAAAATCTACATAATTCTTTCTAATAATTGAGGTGATTAATAAACCAACCATAACTGCTGGAATTAAAAAAAGTGGTCCTGTGAAAAATACAATTACATTTCTTATTGTAGACTTAGAGAATGTTTTCATTAACTATTTAGGTATTACATCTATCTGAAAAAAATAATTAGAGTTTTAGTCAATGTCTAATGCCAGTTATGTTGACAGTATCTACATTGTTTTGCTTTTGGAGTTCTAGTAATTCCATTGCATTTGGGGCATCTGTTAAGATTGAGTTCATCAAAGTGTTCATTGAATATTCTTTCTGAAGCACGTCTTTGAAATTCTTGGATACCATTTTTTAATAGCTCTAAAACTTTGGGGTTAGTTGAAGTATTCCTTTCATACGCATCAGCCATTTTTTTTAACTTGTCCTTGTATGGTAGAAATTTCACTTTTGCAATATGGTGATTCATTGCTGCCTTTTCAAACTCATTATAAAAGTGTGTACAATAGATTGAAATGTATTCTATAATATCTTCTTTATTTTCCATACAAATATTGAAAATATAAATGGTTACTTGCTTCCCTTTATTTTCTGCAATGATTTCTCCAAGCATTCCATTTTCTCATTAGAAAACCCATATCTCATTCGGACAAGGTTAGTACAAATATCAAAAAGAATTATATCTATTAGTTTAATATATTCATTGATTGCAGAAACCAAATCATATTGAACTGAATTATTTTGATAATCGATTAATTTCAATCTGCCTTGTTCATTAAGAGAACTTCTTACTACTTTATAGTTAACAATATCAGCTGCTTCGCTGAAATTAGTAGGATGTGCAGCAATCGCATTTCTTAAAAAGATTATTTTACTATTCTTGAGATCCTCATGCAAAGATTTATTTTTTATTTTAACCAAATGTACAAGATTTAATATTGCTGCCATATTTATGTAAGCAGCACTTAATACTCCATATAATCTGATATAATGATTACCATCGACAACATTAGTACATTTGTCAAATTTATAATTCAGAAAATCAATTAATGCCATCATTGAGTCACCAATAGTATCAAGATACTCATTGAAGTGTAATCTCTTAACCATTTTTCTAACTAAGACCTGTATAGAACATTTGCACCTTATGGAGTCACTTTAAATTTTTTTACCTTTCACAATTGGTATTATTTTGTTTCTAAGAATGTAAGTTTATAGCCATCAAGATCTTTTACATGGAATGCTCTACCAAATGGAGTTTCTATTATCGGTCCAATAGTAGTTACGCCATTTGCTACAAATTTCTCTTTCAGTTCGTCCACATTTTCATCAACGGCAAACCAAATAGCCACACCAATACCCAATTCTTTTCCTTCTATAGGTTCGAGAGGTGTACGAATAGCAAAACTTGCTTCTCCTTTGTTGTACTTGAAAACATAAGCTTGTGGTTTAGCATTTTCAATTTCGAATCCTAATTTATTTGTGTAGAAGTCTTTTGATGCTTCCAAATTTATCACTTGTAGTGATGCGAATGTTAATTGTCTCATATATAAATAATATTTATTGTTGCTGTAAATATAATATATATGACAACAATAATCAAATGGCTTTGAGATTTGATTTTATAGCTAAGGTTTTATACTTGCATATTTAGGGGAAGTAAACTAATAAAGGTTAGTATAAAATGTGTTTAAATTCGTTTAATGGTTACTTCTTACTATGAATGGATGTCATTTTACTTTTTTAAATAGTATTCATAAGAAAAAATTAAATTCATAAATATCCTTGTCGGCATTAAGCTTTTTCAAACATTGCGTAATTAGATCAGAAATCCTTAACGTCGAAATCATTGTGTAATCGTATACAATACCAATTTCATCACTCTTCGAAGAATCCCATTCATATCCAACTCCATGTTCATCAATAATTAAAGATTTGCCCTCAAAAATATCCTGCCATTCAATTGAATGAGTCAAATCAAAAATACCTTTATAAACAATTACTTGGTATTCGGAATCTACTTTGTCAATTAAGAATATCATTGGTTTTAAAGGATGGTACAAATCGTACTAAGATACATACCAACAGTCAGTTATGAATATTAATTAGGAGAGTTTACCCAGAGACAAATTCTCCTACCTCTACTAAAGATTTAAATCTGCACTTCATTTAATAAAAAAATCCCAACACCTTTAAGGTATTAGGATTTTCTTATTAAAAATTCTATATAGTTTTAGAATCTTTCTCAAAACTTATAAGAAATAGTCCCTTTAATGTAAAATGGGGTTCCGGGAGTAAAATGGATTTCTTCTACTGGTGCAGTTTCATAACTTAATCTGGATTCTGTTGCAAATTGGGTTTCATTCCAATCTACATCAAACAAATTTTGTATGCTGATACCTAAATCAAAATTACTCCATTGGTATCCAGCATTCATGTCAAACACGGTATAACCTTTGGCAATAATCGAATTATCTTCGTTGGCTGGTCTGTCGTCTATGTAGCGCATTCTAAGTCCGCCATAAAACCCACTCGGATGTATCGCACTTAAACCAGACATAATAGTAAAATCAGGAGCAAGCGGAATGTAATCATTCCCCTCGGTTTCATCTACAGCTCTTGCCAATGTATAATTTACATCTGCATTCCAATATAACCAGTCTAATGGCTGATATCTTAAACTCAAATCAACACCCATTCTGCGGGTTTTTCCACTTGGTTCAACTATACCCGCATCGCCCACATACACAAATTCTTGCTCCAAAAACAGATACCAATAAGCAGCATTTACCAACACCTTAGGTACAGGTTTCCAAATTGCACCTAAATCAGCCCCATAGGCAGCAGGTAAAATTTCATTCCCTTCTTCTGCTACCACTACTCTGGTATCGTTAGAGTGGAAACCTTTTCCAGTTTTTAAATAAAGTTGAAGGTTATTAGAGTAGTTGTAAAGAATATTCAACTTAGGACTCACCGTTGCTTTAGATTCTGATTGAGTCTCATAAGTTTCTAACAATTTATCGTAGTAATTGAATTTAAACCCATCGATTCTGATTGATGGATTAATAGTCCATTTACCTATCTCAAAATTTGCATTGATATAGGTAAACATATTGGTTTCGTTTATGTCGCCAAGGCTGATAGAATCAAGTGTAGTTGTTCTGTTTAAAGTGTGCGAAAGCTCATTGCCGTTGCTTTGGTCGTTTCTAAACCCTAAGCCACCTTGCACCAAGGCATCAACCAAACCCATTTTGAATGACTGATTGTATTCGCTCTTCATGCCGAATAACTGGCGGCTTTCTTTTTGCTTAATTTGATCTCCATTTTCAGGATCATCCAAGAAAAAAGTGAAGTTAGAATACAATTCAAAATCATACTGAGAAAAGAAAACTGTATTCTTTACAAAAGCATGATTAGAAATATTTTTAATATAATTTAAATTGATGTTTTTACGGCTAGTTTTACCTCCCTCTGTATCGTCAATCGCACCAAATCGGCTGATTAGTCCAGCATCTATAGCACGTTGCGGAACTTGACCAGAAGCATCCCAGTTACTGGTAAAATACGAAGCTGATAAAGAAATTTCATCATTATTATCTAACCTGCCGGTATATCTACCCATCCAATTAATTCGGCTAAAATTCTGAGGACTATCGAAAGGGCCATCAGTTAAAACATACTCACCAGCCATGTAAGCAGAGTGTTTTTCTGTATCCACCAGATTAAACATTGCCAACATTCTTTGCGAATTATATTGTCCGGCTTCTACTTTTACCAATCCATTTTTTAGGCTCTTTTTTGTCTGAAAATCTACATAACCAGCTGTATTAAAATTACCCTGTTCGGCATAGTAAGGACCTTTACCAAAATTGAGGTTTTCGATGGTTTCAGGAATGATAAAATGCAAATCTGCATAACCCTGTCCGTGAGCATGAGAAACCATGTTCACTGGCATTCCATCTACCGAAACAGCCAAATCAGTTCCATGGTCAATATCAAAACCTCTTAAGAAAATCTGCTCAGCTTTTCCTCCTCCAGCATGTTGGCCAATAATTAACCCTGGTACTTTGCGAAGTACTTCTTGCGAAGAATTTACTGGATTAGTATGTAAATCAACCTCACTTAAAAGATTGATGGCATCTAATTCGGGCTGAATGTAAATTTCATCTAGAGAAATTACATTTTCTTCTAATTGAATATCAATTTCTTCAGTAAGGTTTTCAACAGATATTCTTACTGAATTAAAGCCTATATGGCTAATTTGGAGAGTATCCCCTATTTTGACATCATTAAAAATAAAGCTTCCCGCATGATTGGTATGCACATGGCTACCCGTTTTTAAAGATAAAACATGTGCACCCTCAATCGGTTTCTTTTGACTGTCTTTTACTTTGCCTTTTATAGCTTGTGCATAGGTAAAAGAACTAACTAAACAACATAAAATGATAGTAGATAAATATTTCATGAAATTATAGGAACAGTAAATATTAGTTTTGTTTTTAATCGATTAATTGTAGTGTAACCAGATAGGCGCAATGGTCAGAAGCAATCGCATCTTGAATCACTTCTGTACTAATCACCTTCCATTTATTGGCAGGTAAAAACATTACGTAATCTATTTTTCTATCTGGTTTATTAGATGGAAATGTTGGGGCAGGATTCTCTTTATTGTAAGATGCCGTCCACACTTCTTCCAAAATATTGATGGCTTGGCTATTGGGAACATCATTTAAATCTCCTGCAAGAATGGTTGGGTATTTATTCTCTTTAAAAACCTCATTAATTTTCTTTACCTGAGCTACTCTGTCAGTATTGTCTTTTAAGTGATCGAGGTGAGTACCAACAAAAGCCACTGTGTCTCCGGAAGGTAAAACAGTAAGAATTTCAAGCACGGCTCTTGGTTCATTTTGAGATTGATGTGGTAAAGCTACATTTCTGGTTTGTAGAAAAGTATATTTTGAAAGTATGCCTTCTCCATATTCACCATCGTCAAAAGGCATTGCTCCGGCAAAAAGAGGAGCCATTTTAGTTCTCCAACCCAGCTCTGTAACTAAATCGTATTTCTTTGCTCGGTTTGTCTGGAAATCGACTTCTTGCATGGCTACAAAATCTGGATCAGTGTCTTTAATCACATTGGCAATTACATCCAGATTGAAATCACCTTTAGTAGTAGCTCCATGAAGTATATTGAAAGATAGAACCTTTACAATCTTCTCATTTTCTGTACTTTGCGCTGATAGAAAGAATTGGGGAATTAAAAGCAACAATGCAGTTGCTAAGCATTTAAATGCCATTTATCTTCTGATTGATAATTATACGTTTCCGATAAGTTTTGAAAAACAAAACTCTGTTAGTTTATTCTGATCTTTCGCAAAAATATGGGAAACAAATCAAGATTAGTTAATCTTCTGATTTTTTTACTACTGAGTGAGGATATTATAATATTAAGCTGATGATTTATTATTAATAAAAAAAGACATCTGTTTTCACAGACGCCTTTTTTACTTCCTGCTAAAAATTTTTGTAGTTATTCGTTTTGTATTAAATAAACTCATTACTGCTCCAAGAGTTCAATTCTTAACAAATTAATGATACTCAGCCTAAGGATTCACCAATTGTTTTTATTCCAAAATGGTGATTTATAATAATATTTTCTCAAAACTGATTAAACCCTTTCTCAGTTAAAGCATCTAAGGATAAAAACTTTGAAACTATGAAATTAAACCAGAAAGAAGTTCAGCACCTTTATTGGCGAGCTGGTTTTGGAGGTACATATAAAGAAATAACTAAATATACAGGTAAATCTCATCAAGATGCGGTAAACGATTTGTTTAAAAAGACAGTCAGTTTTAAACCATTGAAACTAGAAGTGCCAATTAAACAAGGTGAAGTGAAGATGAAAGATTTATCAGTCGATGAAAAGAAAGAGTTCCAGAAAACTAATCGAACCAACATTAGGCAACTCAATTTCGATTGGATTCAATTAATGGTAAATGATGAAGGTGTTTTAAGAGAGAAAATGGCTGTGTTCTGGCACAATCATTTTGCTTGTATGTCTGGCCAATCTGTCTTCACCATCAATTATCTAAATACCATTAGAAAACATGCTTTGGGTAGTTTCAAAGAAATGCTGTTTGCTATTTCTAAAGAACCTGCCATGTTACAATACCTTAATAACCAGCAAAATAGAAAAAAATCTCCTAATGAAAACTTTGCTCGTGAAGTAATGGAATTATTTACTTTGGGCAGAGACAATTACACAGAAAAAGACATAAAAGAAGCTGCAAGGGCTTTTACTGGTTGGGGTTTTAATAATATAGGAGAGTTTGTCTTTAGAGAAAGGCAACACGACGATGAGCCTAAAACCATATTCGGTAATACAGGTAATTTTAATGGTGATGATGTGCTAAATATGCTATTAGAAAACAAACAGACAGCACAACATATCACTCGAAAAATATACGCATATCTGGTAAATGATAAACTAAACGAAAAGCAAATTCAATCTCTTGCTAAAACATTTTATGAGTCTGATTATAACATCCAGACTTTGTTAGAAGAGATTTTTTTATCTAAATGGTTTTATAAAAATGAGAATATAGGAACTAGAATTAAATCACCTATTGATCTATTAGTTGGTATACAAAAGTCTTTTCATATAAAATTAAATGATTCTAAACCTGCTATTTATGTGCAAACTGTTTTGGGTCAGAGACTTCTCTACCCTCCTAATGTTTCTGGTTGGGATGAAGGTAAAAGCTGGATTGATAGTTCGACAATTATAGTTCGTACTAAACTCACCCAAATGTTACTTTTATCTGGTGCTATTGATATTTTACCTAAAGAATCAGGTGATGATTTTGAGCTATTTAAGAATGCAAAAAAGCTAAGAAAAATCAATTCCCAATTGGATGTAAATGCTTTTAAAAATGAATTCGCAACAATCAAAAATGATGTCGAATTAATGCATTATATGCTTCAAATTGATACTTCAAAAACTATGAACATTTCTATTAGCAAAGAAGATAAGGGCAGCCTATTCAGAACTATATCTCATTATTCTCAACTAATGGAATATCAGATGTGCTAATCATACAGAAAAATTTTGACATCAAGCATTCAGCTTTAAAAATATTTAAACAATGAAAAATTCAAGAAGAAATTTTTTAAAACATTCAGCTTTGGCATCTGCTGGTACTATGTTAATACCTTCATTTTTACATGGAAGTTCGGAGTTAATTGGAGCTGCTAAAGGATATAAAAAAGTAGTAATTATTCAGTTATCTGGTGGAAATGATGGCTTGAATACAGTTGTTCCCTATCGGAATGATTTGTACTATAAATACCGTCCAAATATTGGCTTAAAAACAGCCGACTTACACACACTAACAGATGAAGTAGGCTTAAATAACAACCTCACTGGCTTAAAATATTTATATGATGAAGGATATTTGAGCATCATTAATCAAGTGGGATATCCTAACCCTAATCGATCACATTTTAGATCGATGGATATTTGGCAAACGGCTAGTGGTTCTGATGAATATTTAAATGAAGGTTGGATTGGCAGGTATCTGGATAGTCAGTGTGCAGGATGCGATAAACCTTACCATGCCATAGAAGCTGATGATACTTTGAGTCTGGCTATGAAAGGGCGAAATAATACCGGATTAGCTTTGACAAATGCCAATAAGTTTAAACAAATGTTGAATGAACAAGATGTACACTTAGATCATTCCGAAAATGAGAATCTGAGTTATTTGAATAAAATTTATGCATCAACTCAAATGTCTGCGGAATACGTTTTCGATCATTCAAAAATTTATAAATCTAAAAAAGAATATCCCAAAGGAGCATTTGGTAATAGTTTAAAATTGATTGCAGAACTAATTATCTCTCAATCAGAGACCAAGGTTTATTACACCACTTTAACTGGTTTTGATACGCATGTTGGACAAACAGGTAGACAAGGCAGACTCTTTGAAAATTATAGTGAAGGCCTAAAGACTCTTGTACTTGATTTAAAAGAGAATAATATGCTAGATGATACACTCATCATGACATTTTCAGAATTTGGGCGAAGGGTAAAAGAAAATGCCAGTCGAGGAACTGATCATGGTACAGCTAATAATGTGTTTGTTGTTAGTGGAAAATTAAAAAAGCCCGGAATTTATAATGCAATGCCAGATTTAGTGAATCTCGATAAATTCGACTTAAAATATCAGGTTGATTTTAGGAACATTTATGCCACTATGTTAGATAAATGGATGGGTGTCGATAGTTCAAAAATTTTAGGAAAGGGCTTCAATCCACTGCAATTTGTCTAATAATTATTTATATAAAATGGATTTTATAGAGATTGAAAACCAACATTCAGCCTACATAAAATCCATTCTATTTCTTCATACTTTATAAAAGATACCTTTCTGTAAGTAATTCACAGTCATTTAGCTATATTTAGCCAAATATGAATATTCTAATAAATGATTGAACAGTAAATATGAAGAAAGTTTTAATATTTCATGCTGTTGTGGCATCACTTGGCGGATTTTTATTCGGGTTTGATACAGCAGTAATTTCTGGCGCAGAACAATCTATCCAAAAATTATGGGCATTAAGTGACTTTGAACATGGCTTAGCAGTAGCCATAGCATTGTATGGAACCGTGTTAGGTGCTCTATTTGCAGGTATTCCCGTAAATGCAATTGGCAGAAAAAAAACCTTAATTTGGATTGGTATCTTATATTTTATCTCTGCTTTAGGTTCTGCTTTAGCTCCCGAGATATATTCTTTTATGATCTTAAGATTTATTGGAGGTGTTGGTGTTGGCGCATCATCTGTGGCGGCTCCAATGTACATTTCAGAAATTGCACCTCCTAAAGCTCGCGGTAGATTGGTTGCCTTGTTTCAATTCAATATTACTTTCGGAATTGTAATAGCTTATTTATCGAATTTTTTGGTAGCAAATATTGGCGAAAATGCTTGGCGATGGATGTTAGGCATCGAAGCAATCCCTGCATTTATATTTGCATCTTTAGTCTTTTTCGTTCCAAAAAGCCCTCGTTGGCTAATTGCTTTAAAAAATGACGAAGCCGCTGCTCGTAAAATTTTAGAGCAGGTAAGTAATGATAATGTAGATAAAGCCATCGACCAAATAAAAGAAGGTATTGCACTCACTAAAAGCGCAGGTGGTAATTTTTTCTCACCAAAATACAGAAAACCGATTATGCTGGCTTTTCTGTTTGCTTTCTTTAATCAGGTTTCGGGTATTAATGCAATTATCTATTTTGCACCAAGAATTTTTGAGATGACGGGTCTGGGTGCTAGTTCAGCCTTACTATCCTCAACTGGTGTGGGTATTACTAATCTAGTATTCTGCATTGTAGGTATTTTTATTATTGATAAACTAGGCAGAAGATCATTAATGATTATTGGTTCTTTTGGCTTAATTCTCACACTTTCGCTTATCGCTTATGGATTTTTTGCAGAGCAATTCGGAGGAATACCAGCCTTTCTATTTATCTATATTGCGTTCTTCTCTATGTCTCAAGGTGCAGTAATTTGGGTATTTATATCAGAGATTTTTCCTAATAAAATTCGGGCTCAAGGCCAATCGTTTGGTAGCTTTACTCACTGGATATTAGCTGCAATAATCGCAAACGTGTTTCCTTATTTTGCTAAAAGTTTTGGTGGTGGACCAGTTTTCAGCTTCTTTGCTTTTATGATGTTCCTACAATTGCTTTTTGTATGGAAGATAATGCCAGAAACAAAAAACAGATCTCTTGAAGAATTAGAAAAAGAATTGATTAGTAAGTAAAGTAAAACAGGCTGATGAAAATTTTCATCAGCCTGTTTTAAAAATATTTATTTTACTTTGGTTCTAAATTGAATTTCCATCGCACGCCAATAAAAATCATTAAAATCTTTCTTACTATATTTTGACTTCATCGCATGCAAAACATCCATCAGATTTAAATCTCCCCATTCCCATAACATTGCGTTGTATTTAAGCATTTGAGTTCCAACTTCATTTCTAATCTCATTGAGCTCATCTTCAAAAATGCCATTTTCTGTTAATAGATTTCTGAGTCGGATATCTGTTTCGGGAGTATATTCAGTGTCTAAATATGGTTCTAAAATCCAACTCCAATTATAAGTTTCTTCTATTACAGGAATCTTATTATTTAGCGTAAACTCCTCAAGCTCTTTTGCATATTCTCTCGAAATTAAAATAGATTCATTACCAATTTTCAACTTTGGCGGATAAGCATCATAGCATATAGCATCGATATTATCCACTGTTAAAATAGCATTCGGAAATATTTTTGATGGTTTAAAAGGATAATTTTTCATGATAATTTCCTTTTCCTTTATTTCAGATTCGCCTATACCACCAAACATATATCTTTTAATAAACCATTGTAGAATGCGTTCAAATAGATTTTGCAAAAAAGCTTTCACATATTTAGCTAATCTTTACTGAGGTCATACTTAAAGAACCAGCCATCAATTTATCATTAAATAATGAAATTTGCTCTCCTTTTTCTTGTAAGCCTAAAGTATATATTAATGGTAAATAATGATCTGGTGTCGGAATAGCATATCTAAATGCAGTACCTTGTTGATCGTAATTTAACAATGGTTGGTAATTACCGTCTAGTAAAAAGTTATTCACTTTTTCTCTAACTTCTACTGCCCAATCGTAACCATAATCCACTTTATTAAAATTGCTGAAATCAACCATTCTTAAGTTATGGATTATATTACCACTACCAACAATAAGAACCCCTTTATTTCGCAATTCACTAAGTCTTTTAGCTAACTCGAAATGGTAACTAGCTGGTTTGGTATAATCTATACTTAACTGAATTACAGGCACATCTGCATCTGGATACATATGTCTTAAAACACTCCAAGCTCCGTGATCTAAGCCCCACTTTTCATCTAGTTCTGCCAACTCTGGAGTTAATAATTTTTGGGTTTCTTTTGCTAACTCTGGACTCCCCGGAGCAGGATATTGCACCTCATATAAAGCTCTAGGAAAACCACCAAAATCGTGAATGGTTTCTGGTTGTTTTGAAATAGTTATCTTCGTTCCTCTTGTAAACCAATGTGCCGAAACACAAAGAATGGCATTCGGTTTTGGTATTGTTTTTACAACATCACGAAACCCTTTAACAAATTGATTCTCCTCAATAGCATTCATAGGGCTACCATGACCTATAAATACAACGGGCATTTTATCTGTAGCAGAAAAACTATCAGATAGATTACTTAACGAGTTTAAAGTATCCATACTAAAAGCAAATGGTGATAAAGAAAATAATTTAAGAAAAGTCTTTCTTTTCATTGATTTACAATTACAACCTTAATAGATTTTTTTTAAATGTATCAGTTCATTTACTGTAAAATCATCTACTCACCAGGAACCGTTTTACAGTTACATCAGCTAACTCTTTTAGTTTATACAAAGTTTCCTATTACTAAAAAAGTTTTCGGAATAAAGGCAAAGGGTAAAATATATTAGCAATACAATAAATTGTAATTTATGTAATATTTAATTTATTATACTAAAAATAGCAAATTAAATGTTGAAACATCAATTATTTTCTTCGCCTAACCATATTAAAGAATTTATGATTAATTTATTTTGCTGTGTATTGTCGAAAGTATAAGAAAGGGTTTGATTTGTTCCATTTTCGTAGTCCATGTCATTATGTCCCATGTTGAAATAGATCATTCTATAATTTTTATTAGTCCATACAACAGGATAATAACCATCATTCCATATTTCAGAAGGTTTAGGGCCAGTTCCTAATGGAAAACTCTGAGGGTCAATTGAAAGTAAAATGTCAATATCTGGGTTTGTTGTGAGGTCGTTTTGCCAATTATACCATTCGTTGGGAGATGCTGTAATTGTATTAGGTAAACCTTGTATAACAGGATGATTTTTATCTTCAATTTTTAAAATTGCGGAAGTCGGTCGCCAAGTATTATTTGAGTATTCACCCGAGCCTAAAAATTCATTATGATACCAATCCCAATTTTGGCTGTAATCTGATAGAGTTAAGGCAAAAGCTGAAAAATGGAAGCCCATCCAAGCGCCTCCATTTTTCATATATGTTTCAAATGCTTCTCTTTGGTTTTTATCTTCTGGTCTGGTATCTAGAAAGACAACTACATCAAACTTATTTAAATACTTAGTATTCAGCTTATTCCAATCATTTGTACTTTTATAACTAAAATGATTTGCCTTACTCATTTTAGAAAACCACTTGTTAGCTTCTTTCACAAAACTGATGTGTGCTAAATCATTTCTAGCAGTATAAAAGGCTATTACTTTAAAATTAGAATGATTGCTTTGTGCTGATGATAAATGACAAATCGAAAAGAAAGAAATGAGTATTAATGCTAATTTGAATGTGATTTTCATATTTATTTAAAGAATGTTTTAGTCAATCTTTAAATATATTATGAAGCATTTTGCATACGAAAACTTTAAATACTTTACTTACTAAAGCATGAATTTTAATAGTTCAATTAGCTGTGAATAAACTATACATCAACTAACATCATTCAACTTTTTCAAAGCGAATTTTGGCGCAATCCTGTATAGCTTATACAACAAGTTTACTTTACCTATTCTTATTTCTTTTTTGTTTTTAGACAGTTTTACTAACATTTCATTAACCGCAGCATCTGCACTAATCGCAATTTTAGGCGTATTTCCATTATGCCAAGGAGTATCTACCGCCGGAAACATTACTTCAATAACATCAATATTCGTATTACTTAATTGCATTCTTAAAACCTGAGTAAAAGAATGTAAGGCTGCTTTTGTTGCATTATAAATCGGATAAACTGCCCTTGGTAAATAAGCCAGACCTGAGTTGATATTTATAATCTTAGCATTTTTATTTTTTGAAATTACAGGTATGAATAACTTAGATAGATAAATTGGCGCTATTAAGTTAGTTTGAATCTCCAAGTCTGATTTTTCGAGTGCTGAATTATCAGTATAAAAGTTGTTTTTATGCACTACAGCTGCATTATTTACCAAGATATTGCAAGACGGAAAATCCCTTTTTATTTGCTCAGTAAGTTTCATACATCCTTCTTTAGTAGCCAAATCACATTGGATAATATGTAACTCAGGAATTAACTCTTTTGATCTTTTTAGCTTTTCTTCGGATCTACTGCATATGATCACTTGATTGTTATTCTTAACAAGAATCTCGGCTAACTTAAATCCAATGCCTGAGCTACCTCCTGTAATTAAGACTGTATTATTTATGAGTGTCATTACTATAATATTTTAATTAGACATATCACAAATAAATCCTATTTAGAAGCTGCTTACATTGATCTATGTTAAGTGAAGAATTTTTTTCTGATACGACTTAAAGATTCTGGTGCAATGCCAAGGTAAGAGGCTATTATATGCTGTCTAACTCTGCTCTCTAGATTGGGAAATCTTTCAAGAAAATTTTTGTAGCGCTCTTCTGCATTCAAGAGCAAAAACTCTCGCTCTCTTGTCTCTTTAGTTATAAATCCTTTTTCAAGGAGTTTTACTAAAAACTCATTCCAACAAGGATGTTCGGTAAACAATTGTTTAAACTTATAATAATCAACAGTTTCAATTATTGAATCTTCTAGAGCCTCTATTGTAAAATATGATTCTCTATTTTCAATAATAGCACTATAAGAACTCAATACATTATTTTTATCAAAAAAGCCCTTTGTATATTCTATCCCCTCTTTACTTGTATAAAAATACCTGAACAAACCCTCATCTACATAACCAATTGACTTAGAATAACTTCCTGCTCTTATAAAGGCCACACTCTTTTGCATATGTGATGTACTGACCAACTCAGTAAATTTATATTGTTGCTCTTCTGGTACATTTGTGATCTTCTTTATAAATTCAAGAAAGCGACTATTCATTATTTTGGATTAAAACAGCAATTATAACATCATTTTAAATTAATTAGAAAATAGAACTTAAAACAAAGTATTAGACACAAAAAAAGCAGTTGTTTAACTAAAACAACTGCTTTTTTTAAAGAATTTATTATTACTTATTTCTTAACTTCGAAAGTTACCCAACCACTATCAGGATCGTTACCTGCTACATCAAGACCAGCATAAACTTCCCATTCGTGTAAAGCATTATGACCTCTATAAGTACCATTTAAGTTAGAAGGTACTTCAAACTCTACAATCCACTCGTAAGTTTCATTTGCTTCTAATGTTTCAGCAGCTGCAACTTGAATTTCTGTACTATAAGTTTCGCAAGTATTAGTTACATCTTCTTGTATTGTTCTAATTTCACCATCATAATCTCTGGCAATATCAGTATCTCTACATACAACTTCTTCAATTGCTCTTACCTTAAGATATACATTTCTTACAGAAACATCAGCATCTTTTACTTGGCAAGAAATTTTAAAAGCAATCGGTTCATTTCCATCATTAATTTGGTTAGCCGGTGCAACGTTAACTACTGCTCCACCACCAGTAACCATATTTTTAACTTGCTTTAACTTGTCGAAAAATCCCATTAGTATGTTTATTTTATGTGTGAAATTTATTGAAATTCGCTCTTGAAACGGACTAAAATTGGGTATATTGTTAATAATTTTCAACAAATTTGAATAAATTAATAAGAGAAATTTATTACTTATCACAATCAAATTTTTCTTCATTTTTGAATTAGAATTAGCATATTTAAGCTTGTGTTTAATGTTAATTACTTAGTTTAACTACCATCTTTTAGTGGCATTATTTAGACTTTTCGCAATACATAATCGAATTGCTTGTTAGAATTAGCAAAAATAATTGCTAATAATTAAGCATTTGTTAATGTGAGAAATCTTACCCCTTTCCTCCTATTTATTCTTGGCTTTCCTTTTATCAGTTTTGCTCAAGTCACTATAGTAGATGAATCTTCTTCTACTAATTCTGAAATAGTATTTAGCCCATCAGCAGCAACAAATAGATTATTAGTTGTTGGTGTTACTTCTTTATCTCTACTAGGTGAGGATGTAAGTGCTGTAGATTATGGTGGTAGGAGATTAACCAAAATAACTGATGTAACAGTAAGCTCAACAATATCTAGTTCGTTATTGTATCAAAATGCTGATCTGTTTTATTTAGATGATTACGATATTAGTACTAGATTACATGATACCATCAGTATAACTTTTGATAATGATGGTATAAACATACAGGAAAAATATATAAGTATCCTTTTACTTGACAATGCAGACCAGTATACACCTGTTTCCTACGAACTTACTAATAGCTCAGATAACGCAAAAGTAATTGATACAGGAACCCCAATTTCTGCTAATGTCGATGATATAATTATAAGTATTTCTGGTCATTCTTCAATCATAGGATCATATTCAAGTACTGGTGGAGGAACTGAAATTCATGAACTCAATGGTTTATTAAGTAGTCATTCAGCTAGTTACAGAAGTATAACCAGCTATGATCGATATACACCTGAATTTACCAAAAGTGGCATAGGAGTGGTTACCACTAATATGGTAATTGCTTCTGTAAGAATTAATGCCAGTTTTTATGAATCTCCGGGTGGCATATCAGATGATATTGAGCTATGGCTAAAAGCTGACTTAGGAGCGCAAAATGGTACATCTAGTGCTAGTGATGGTCAAGACCTAGATTATTGGCTAGATAAAGCAATTGCACGGCAAAACGATGGCTCATCTTCTCAATTGAGTCCTCCAACTTTTTATGACAATTCAACAGATAATATCAATTTTAATCCGATAATAGATTTTGATGGTGAAACCATGGGCTTTGACTTAGCTGATGATTATATCTTTTTTACAGACTCATCTAAGGGAGTTACCATTTTTGCAATCGCAAAGGCAGACTCTACAAAAAGCTCTAAGACCAGACAATACATTACTGACTTTGGTTTCGCAGGAAATGAGGGATTTGGTTTCACATACGGCTATGATAATGTTTCGGGTTATACTGCTATTTCTGCAGATGGTGGTGCTTTTGAAAATAGCCATAGTTTTCTTACAAGTAGTGTAATTTTAAGATACAGTATAGATTTTTCTACGGAAGCTGGTATTTACATAAACAACAATCTTATCACTTCAACAGATAAAGTTGTAGCTATGCTTTCAGAAAATGAGATTAGGGCATCGAGTTCACATGGAGAAGTTAAAGGCCCATTTACTATTGGCAGTCAATCTAAAAGTGGTAGTATAAGTAGTAATGACTATAGAATGTTTGACGGTAAGCTTGGAGAAATAATAGTGTATGCTGATGATTTAACTTCTGCTCAAATTCAACGAATTGAAAGTTACTTGGCTATTAAATATGGTATTACGCTGGGCTCAACTTCAAGTACTTATAATTATTTAAATAGCTATGGAAGTACTGTTTGGGCTGGTGATGCCACTTTTCAAAACGATGTGGCTGGAATAGGCAGAGACGATCGTTCTGGACTCAATCAAAAGCAATCTAAAAGTACTGAGAGCGACGATATTTTAATAATTGGTCTAGGAAGTATTGCTTCTACTAACTCTGCCAATGGCAATACTTTCAGTAACGACATTAGCTATTTAATGTGGGGAAATAACAATGAAGGTAATTTTGGTTACAGTGAAAGTGGCACTACAGTTAATGGTGAAGATATCACAATAAGATTGGCCAGAGTTTGGAAAGCACAGGAAACCGGCACTTTAGGAACTGTGCATGTACAATTTAATACTTCTGAAATTATTGGTCCAGATGGAAATGCCGGCACGAATGAATTAGCAGACTTAAGATTGTTAGTAGATACTGATGATACTTTTGCCAATGGTGCAACTTCCGTAAGTCCATCTACTTACGATAACTCAACAGATTTAATTGGCTTTGATCATGATTTCAATGCTAGTACTGGATTCTATTTCACATTAGGGTCTGTAGATTTCGAAACTGCACCTCTTCCAGTTAAACTTGTTCATTTTTCGGTTGAACTTAAAGATAATAAGCCATATTTAACTTGGACAACTACATCTGAAAGTAATAATAAACAATTTGAAATATTAAGATCTACAAACGGAACGAGTTGGCAAAATATAGATGTAGTGAAAGGTGCAGGAAATTCTAATTCTAGCATTCATTATTCTTATTCAGACACCAATTTAAAAACCACTAGCAAAATTGTTTACTACATGCTCAAACAAGTTGATTTTGATGGTAAATCGGAAAATTCAAAAGTTAAATCTGTATCATTAGATTTTTTCAAAAAAGATATCCTTATCTATCCAAATCCAGCAGACAAAGTTGTAAATATAGAATTGGCCAACTCATTATTAAATAGCTGCGAAATTCATTTTTATGATATAACCGGAAAAGAAGTTTACCAAACCTCAACTTCTGAAAAATACATTCAGATTGATACCAGCAATTTAAAATCAGGAATGTACACCATTATGTTTAAGGGCAACTCACCAGAACCTATTTTAAAATATACCAACCTAGTTATAAGATAAAGACTATAGGTGAAGATTTTAATCTTTAAAAAGTTTCTTAAACTCTTTTTGATAAGTAGTACCTACTGGTATTTCTTGACCTGCAATAAAAACTTTTTTATTTCTATAAACTTCTACTCTCTCAAGAGGAACAACAAATGATCTATGTATTCTCACAAAATTATTAGGTAAAGAATCTAACACATTTTTTAAAGCCATTCTGGTTACAATAGCATTGTTATCATCAACATAAATTTTCAAATAATCTCCAATACTTTCGATAAACTGAATTGAATTAAAAAATATCTTAATAGTACTGTATTCTGCTTTTACTATTAAATAGCTTGAATTTTCGTTTTCATCCTTATTTCGCAAATCAAATAACTCTTTTGCCTTATTTACAGCCACCATAAAACGATCGTATGAATAAGGTTTTAGTAGAAAATCAATCGCATTCAAATCAAAGCCTTCAATTGCATATTCTTTATGTGCTGTAGTAAAAATTACAGGTATATCTTTCTTTAGACTTTTGTAAAAATCAATTCCAGAAACTGCTGGCATTTGAATGTCTAAAAATATTAAATCAACCAAATTTGATTCTAGATAAGCTAATGCCTTATTGCTTTGTGTGAAAGTATTTTTAAGATCAATAAAATCCAGATCGTCACAAAAACTTTCTATGATTTCTAAAGGAAGAGGTTCATCATCAATGGCTATCGCATTTATCATTAAAAAAATATAGTTAAGGCTACTTTAAATTGTTTTTCACTTTCAGTTATTTCTAATACATGCTTCGATGAATATAACAAATCTAATCTGGATTTTGTGTTAGCTATACCTGTTTCCGTTTTTTCGTATGGCTTTATATGTAGGCGCACTTTGTTATTTACAACTAATAATTGTAGTTCTTCTTCAGCAATTTTAATTTGAATATCGACCAAAGAATCTGCATCAGGATTTACACCATATTTAAATGCATTTTCTATAAAAGGAATTAATATTAATGGTGCAATGCTCTTTCCTAAAGCTTGACCTGTAACCTTAAATGAAAATTTAATCTTTTTATCTATTCGCAACTCTTGTAAAGCCACATAGTCTTTGATATAATCGATTTCTTTTTCCAGTGAAACATATTGGTTTCCAGTTTCTGAAACCACATAGCGCATTAATCCAGAAAGCTTAAGAATGCTATCTGCTGTTTTATGAGATTTATCTTTAATGGCAAAAGCATAAATACTATTAATGGTATTAAATAGAAAATGTGGGTTAATCTGATTTTTGAGAGAAGTTAATTCTGCCTTATACTTAGCCTTTTCTGTTAGTAACAACCTATCTCTTGTACGTAATAAAACTGAAAATAAAATTACGGAAATGAATAAAAATACATGTTGACTTATAATCATCAAGAAATTATTTGCCGATTGCAGTGGAGGCGTTAAGCTATTAAATGAATCAACTGGAGCCGGGTTTTGCCAAGGAACAAAACCTGTTACTAAAGAAGGAACTAAAATTATTATCAAAAAAGATATCATGATAAAAAGTCCATACGAAATGAATTTTTCTCTAAAGTAAAATTGTGGTATTAAGTAGTAAAAGTTTAGATAAAAAAACACCAGCAATAATACATTAGTTATAAAATCTCTTATTGAAGGAGGTGTAGAAAGAAAATTATTTTCACCTGGTGGATGTGGATAAATAAGCAATGGAAGTATCAAGAAAATAATTCCACCTACAATGTGAAGTATGATATATTTATTTTCTTTTAAACTCATGCTCCTTTCATAACGTCATCAAGTTAAAATAAAAAAAAGGATTAAAAAATCCCTTTTAAAACCTCGTTAGAGGTTAATTTAACCACGTATCATATTAATCTCTTCTTTGTATTGTCTTATTCTCAAACGCACTTTATTAATCTCTTGTCTTATCCTTATATCTTCTCTTGGCTCTGAGTTTTCTTTATGTTGATTTTCGAAATCGTCTAACATTTTATAGTGCTCTTCTATTTTAGCATGTAACTCTCTAAGTCTTTTTGCCTCAGGGCTATTGTCTGCAGGTACTTCAATCTCAGGATCGTGTACAGGTTCTAGCACCTCTCCTTCTGTATCAATTTTCACCTGTTTTTCTATAGATTTTATTAAATCTGCATACTTTTCTTCTCTATGAGCTTTAAGGGCAAAAGCATTTATATTCTTTAAGATATCAGATAATTGAATAATGTGTTGATTAATCTCATTACATAAATCAAGCTCTTCATATATATTTTTTAAAGCAGATAAATGACCAGTATTAATTTTGTTATCGAGAGCTTTTATTTCTTTTTCCCAATAATTCACATATTCTACTCTATCTACCGCCTTATGGATTTTAGCAGAATCAAGTACTACAGGAAATATTCTTTCTTGAAACTTGCCAGTTTTGTAAATCTGAATAAGCTCGTATATGCAATTTTCAGATTTTAAATATTTATCACTTAATATAAGAATAATAAATTTACCCTTACCAACCCGTTGCATAAATTCTCTTATAAGACCTTTGTACTCAGGAGCTTTTATATCTCTTAAAATATTTATGCTTTTTTCTTTAAAAATTTTCTCTAGCTCGTCAGCTACCTTGTTGCTTTCTTCTTTCCAGGAATAAGAAATAAATATTTCAGATGGAATCATTCGATAATTTTATGTAATCTTGTAATTAGAGTTGAAGTCAAAAAATGCTCTTAACTTGCAACAAACATTAATCTTAAAAACAAAGTTTGATATTCCTTTGTATAAGATTGAATTGGCTGTAAAAGTAATCTTTCTAATGTATTTACATCTGATCTTAATAAGATTTTTATATAAATAGCTGATAATTCGATTTTTAATTTAAAAACTTCTTCACTACTATAGCATAAGTGTGTGAATAAGAAAATTTAATTTTTTTGTATATTTATACTTTATTTTAAATTTGATTACTCACTAAACCCATTACTCAAACATCGTTTTCAATAAAAATTGGAGATTTTGCTATTGTAATTATTAAGACTATCAGATTTTTTTTACATAAAAGAAACTCGAAATTTTAGTTAAAAAACAAATAGACTATCATAATCAAAGTTTGAACTAAAAATTACAGCAAATAATGAATAACAATAATTATTTGGTAATAGATGATAGTGAGATTGATGTCCTCATCGTAAATAGGATGATTGAAAAATCTTATCCGAACTTAAATGCTATTGCACTAACAGATGGTTCTAAAGGCATTTCTTATTTAAGGAAAATGGCCGAGGGTTCTAAAGAAAAACCGCGCTTTGTATTATTAGACCTACAAATGCCTTTAATGGATGGATTCGAATTTCTTGAAATTTATGAAAAGGAGTTTTTCCAAAAATATCCAGACATTAAAATTATTATACTTACCAGTTCTATACATCTTATAGACAAGAAAAAAGCAGAAAAATATCGCTCTGTGTCTGCTTATATGGTAAAGCCTTTTTCATTAGAAGAATTTAAATATTTCATATAAATATACCTATATTTTAGCAATTATTAGCATTTGAAATAATGACTAAACCCCATCCCCGTTTAATGGTAATATCCATATTATTATTAAAAGATGGGAAAAGTAAAAAGTAAAAATATAAGTGAAAGCAACAGCGACCAGGAAGTAAAAAATCAAAAATTTTTAGAGAAACTTGCTGATAAAGAGCAAGTTATAGAAGCTTTTCAAGAATGTACGCTCACTGGTTTTTGGGAATGGTTAATTCGAGAAGAAAAACTTTTTTTAAACAAAAACCTACTAAATACTTTAGGTTACAATGATAGTGAAATAACTAATAACCCTGCCGATTTTGCTAAGTTCATCTACGAACAAGATTACCATTCTTTAACTACTACTATTCAAAAACATATACTTAGTAACACTCAAAAATTATTTGAGGCAGAAATACGATTTTACCATAAACAAGGATACATAATTTATGTAAACTGTAAGGGTAAAATAGTAAGTTGGGATAATGAAAATAATCCCATAAAAATTATAGGCTGCTGTACTGATATTTCGAATTTGAAAAAACAAGAAGCTAATTATCTAAAACAAAAATTGGCACTTGGCAAAACCATTAAAAAATATGCTGATATAGTCCAAAAAAATAAAGAACGTGATCAGGTATTTAAAGAAGCCAGAGAAATTGCACAGTTTGGCACTTGGAATTACGATATAATACTAAACAAAGTTGAATGGTCTGATGAGTCTTATAAAATATTTGGCTTAGATTATAATGAAGGAATCACTTTAAAAAAATTTTTAGACTGTCTAGCTCCTGAATCTAAAGAATTAATAAAAAGAAAAACTGCAGAGGCACTGAACAATAAAAAGAAAATAGAATTAGAATTAAAAGCAATAACACCACAGGGTGAAGAAAGATATGTACTTGCTACTAGCAAAGTAATCGAAGATGAAAAAACAGGAGACCCAATTTTTTTAAGAGGTGCATTGCAAAATATAACAGCTAGAAAAAAAGCAGAAACTGATTTAACTCATTATCAGAAAGGTTTAGAGTTTTTAAATGAAGTAGCTTCTAATGTTAATTTGAGTTATGATGAGCAAATACAAATAGCTTTAGAGAAAGTTTGTAATTATCTGCAACTCCCTTTGGCTATTATGAGTAAGATTACAGACGAAGACTATCAGGTAAAATATATCTATAGTAATAAAGAATCGCTTAACATAGAAGCAGGTACTGTTTTTCCACTTAAAGATGTTTATTGTAATCGAGTAATCGAAAAACATGAAACAATAGCATTGCCATATGTAACTCACTCATCATTTGCCTCACATCCATGTTACGAACATTTTAGTTTTAAGTCTTATATTGGAGCTCCAGTTTATGTAAATGGGAAGGTATATGGTACTATTAACTGCTCTTCTCCAGAACCTAAGCAAGGAGGTTTTTCTAAATATGATATCCAATTTATCAAAATGCTGGCAAACTGGGCAGGCTCTACTTTTGGAAGAAAACAATATGAAGAAAAACTAATCGAAGCCAAGAAAAAAGCAGAAGAAGCTTCTATCGCTAAAGAGCAGTTTCTTTCTACTATGAGTCATGAGATTAGAACACCTATGAATGCAGTAATTGGCATGTCTCATTTGCTCATGCAAGATAATCCTCAGCCACATCAAGTCGAAAAAATTAAAACACTTAAATTCTCTGCTGAAAACCTGCTTTCTCTTATCAATGATATTTTGGATATCAATAAAATTGAGTCAGGAATGATCACTTTTGAAGAAATTGATTTTGACCTGTTCGAACTACTCAACGGAATTAAACATTCACTTAAAGTTAAAGCAGAGGAGAAAAATATTAAACTTAAGATCAAATACGATAATGATATTCCATCGCTTGTATTAGGAGATCCTACCAGATTAAGCCAAATTCTAATCAATCTTGTTGGAAATGCTTTAAAATTCACCGAAGAAGGTTTTGTTTCTGTAGAAGTTGAAGTTTTACAAGAAACAGACTTCAATATTGACATCAATTTTGTTATTGAAGATTCCGGCATAGGAATTCCAAAGCATAAAATGGATGTGATTTTTGAGCGATTCTCTCAGGCAAATGGAGAAATTACCAGAAAATTCGGTGGCTCTGGTCTTGGTTTATCCATTGTAAAATATCTTGTAGAGCTACAAGGCAGTGAAGTTATTGTTGAAAGTGAAGTAGGGAAAGGAAGCAAATTTAGTTTTACACTTCGATTCAAAAAAGCACAAACCTCCCAGTTAAATAATAAAGCTAGTCTAGTATTTAGCCATGAAGAAAAAAACCTTGAAGGTATTAATATTTTAGTGGTTGAAGATAATGCCGTTAATCAGCTTGTAGCAGGTGAATTTTTAGGGAAATGGAATACAAATATCACTTTTGCAGATAATGGTTTAATTGCTTTAGAAAAAATTGAACAAGAAGAGTTTGACATTATCTTAATGGATTTACAAATGCCTGTAATGGATGGTTACGAAGCTACCAAAAAAATCAGGTTACATCCAAATGAAGATATTAATACAATGCCTATCATTGCATTAACTGCTTCTGTGATGATTAAAGTGAAAGAAAAAGTGGTGCAAACTGGTTTTAACGAATATGTAACCAAACCTTTTAACCCGAATGAGTTATACTCAAAAATTAAAAAACTTAGTAGAAAAGCATCTTATTCATCAACAAATTCAAACGAAACTATAATTACAGAAAATGAAGTGACTACTAACCAAACAAAAAGCAATCAGCCAGTTTTCAAAAATGAAAATATTATCTCTTTTGAGAAATTAGAAGAAATGGCAGATGGCAATGAAAGTTTTAAAACAGCCATTATCAACCAGTTAAAATCTGATACTGAAGAATTTAGAAAATTAATAACAGAAGCTGTTGAAAATCAATCAGAAGAAAAAGTATCATTTGCTGTGCATTGGTTTCAAACTTCTCTAGAGCTGTTTTCTTTAGAAGAGTTAAAAACTACAATAAGAAATTTTAGAGAAAAATTAAAAGATCATCAAGGAGATACTCCTTATTTCTTAGCTGGTTTAGAAGATATCAACTTAAAAATTGACGAAGTTTTGTCAAAATTGTAGTTATAAACTCCGATTAGGTAGAAGTTATACTTATAAGATATACTATATTTCAAAAATCAACTGTCTTCTTAAATTTTGTCTATTACCTTTGCAAAATAATCATACCTAAATTTTTTAATATAATAAAAGCGTTTTGAAAAAAATTGCATTGGACATGGATGATGTAATCGTTGATTACGTCAGCAAAGCAGTAAAAACTTACGAAGCAGAATTTAATACTACTGTAGATAGAGCAGCAATGAGAGGCAAAAAAGTATGGCAGATAATTCCAGAAGACCATGCTAAAGTAGTAAGACAGTTTCCTTATCGACCCGGATTTTTCAGAGATTTAGAAATTAAACCTAAAGCACGTGAAACTATTAAGGCCTTAATGGAAAATTATGAAGTTTTTATAGTAACTGCTGCAATGGAATTTCCCACTTCATTTATCGATAAATATGAATGGATTAAAGAAAACCTCCCTTTCTTTTCTTGGAAAAACTTGGTCTATTGTGGTGCTAAAAATATAATTGATGCAGATTACCTAATCGACGACCATGTAAAAAACCTATCTGCATTTACATCTGGTGAACCAATTGTTTATACTGCTCCACACAATGAAACATTAGAAGGTTACAGAAGAATGAACAATTGGGATGATATAGCCAAATACTTTCTCTAAAATTTAAGTCAAATTTTTTTAGATTCATTAACAAAAGGCACAGTACTTGTTGCATATGGAACAATGAATCCAATCTATACTGACCTTCAAAATATTTTCGAGATATTTATTTGACGCACCTTTTGGGGTGTCTATGGAACTACGAATACAATCATGAAGAATTAAATTAGGCAACTCTTTCGAGTTGCCTTTTTTTATCCCCAAAAAATATTTGATGCAGCAGAGATATCACTTAAAGCGTATCATTAAAAAACTAATCAGATAAATATGAAAAAGTATCTACCCTCTCTGCTCATTTCAACATTATTATTTTTTACAATTATCTCCTGTGAAGAAATAGATTCAGATAGCGATGTTTCTCCCTCAAGTGAAGCTCTCAGATTAGATGGGGCTTATTCAACAGACGGTGGTAGTTCTTCTGGAAATGGAGATGGCCAACAACAAGAAGCTGGTGTAATTACAGCTGGAGAATGGAATGATCTAGATAATTGGAGTTTTTGGGAAAGTTTAGTTGAAAAAGACACCTTTAAAAATTTATACGATTACTGGGGCTTCTATCCTGAAAACCGATATGCTCTAACCATTACTGACAAAAATCTCTTACCAATAATAGATGCAACTGTACAGCTTTACTCAGATGATGATATTATCTGGAATGCAAAAACAGACAACTTTGGTAAGGCCGAATTATGGTCTGGCTTATTTTCTAATCAAAAAAGTAGCACAAGCAAAATCACTATAGATTTTAAGGGGAATTCTTATGAAGTAGAAAACTTTGACATATTCAGTGGACAAAGAAAAAATGTTGTATTACCTATTCAAATTCAAGAAAAACCTAATACAGTAGATCTCACTTTTGTGGTAGATGCTACAGGCTCTATGGGAGACGAATTAGAATACCTTAAAACAGAATTACTAGATGTGATAAATAGAATCAAATCCACAGATGGTGATCTTAAACTAAGGATGGGTACTGTATTTTATAGAGATGAAGGTGATGAATATGTCACCAAAGTTTCAAACATTTCAGAAGATAATAACAAAGCGATCGACTTTATTAAAGCCCAAAGTGCAGATGGAGGTGGAGATTACCCTGAGGCAGTTCACTCAGCTATGTCTGATGCTATTGAACAATTAACTTGGTCTGCTGAGGCCAGAACCAGAATTATGTTTTTAATATTAGATGCACCTCCACATCATGAGACACCAAGTGTAATTACGCAAATTCAGGAGTTAACAGAAAAAGCTGCTGCGAAAGGAATTAAGATTATACCTATTACAGCCAGTGGTATACAAAAAGATACTGAGTTTTTAATGCGATTTATCGCTATGGCGACTAACTCAACTTATGTTTTTATTACAAACGATAGTGGAATTGGAAACGATCATATCGAAGCAACTGTTGGAGAATATGATGTAGAATATCTGAATGATTTAATGGTTAGGTTGGTTAGCAAATACACCTTATAGCTATTAAATTTCGGTTCAAATTAAAATTTATTTATGAAGTATATTTCAACCGCTTTATTACTAATTGCATTTACAGCATGCAAAAAGAGTGTTACACAAGACACAGCATATCAAGAACAAAATGAAACAACAGAACAAGAAGTGCCAGCAACTACTTTACTGAATGACATTTGGGTATTAGAAACCATAAGTAATACTCCCATTGACAAAAGTATTTACAATGAATTACCCTATGTTGAATTTCATATAAATGAAAATAGAGTGATGGGTTATTCAGGCTGCAATAATTTTAATGGGACTTTTTCAGCGAATGATGCCAAAGGTATCGAAGTTAAACAGCTCATGTCGACAAAGAAAGCTTGTATACCTCCAGTAAACGAAAGTGAATTTCTGCAACTGTTACAAAGCAGCGATAACTTTGACATTAGGGAAGGAAAATTATTCTTATATCAAGAAAAAGATATCAACCTTATTTTTAAAAAAGTAGATTAATGCCTAGGCATTAATCTACTTTTTTCTTCATATTTAATTCTTCGAAGAATATATCATAGTTAGGAACATCAAATTGTAATCCGCTTACATTTAAGTTATTATCCAACTCAAACTGAACTGTTCCGAAATCAAACCAAGCTTGTTCATCATCCCAGATAATTTCCCAAGTATCGTAATGCCAGTGCTTTAAAGTAGCAGAAAGTAAAGGGGCTTTCTCAAAGTCTATTCTTAATTGATTGTCTTGCTCATAAACTTTTATCTCACCATAAAATGAATCGTAGTAAGTACCGGTATATGCAGACAAACTATGAGTAGGTTTAGTATTTTCAACTTTTACAGCTCTTCTTTTAGCAATTTCTTCTTCGTGGTCATGATCTTTTCGAGCACTTTCAAGTGCTTCTGCAGACCAATCTTTTGCTTCTTTATTAATAAATGCATTTAAAATATAGTAACACAAAGGAGTAGTTATACCTTCCATGGTATTAGTCAGAATCACTATGCCTAAATCTATATCTGGTATCATCATTACTCTAGAATACATTCCATCATAACCACCACTGTGGGTAACTATCATATTACCATAATAATCTTGTAAACCCCAAGCTAAACCATAAGCATTAAAATGTCTGCCGGGTTGTTGCTTTTTTGAATTTACACTCACCACATAGTTATTATGAGGTGTCCACATTATATTTTGATAATCAGGTTTAATAATGGTATCACTTTTCAAAATACCGCTATTTAGCTGCAATATCATCCATTTAGACATATCGTCTACACTAGAAATAATACCCCCAGCTGCACCCATATTATCCCAATTTACCCAATCAATAGCTTGCACTTCTTTAGGAGTAGGTTTGTGAGGAATAGCAAAATTTCCTTTTGAATCTAAATCATTTGTACTTGTAATACTTCTTTCCATGCCCAAAGGCTTAAAAAAAGTTTCTTTTACATAATCAGACCAAGACTTTCCTGTAGCTGCTTTAATCACTTCTCCTGCGGTAATAAACATCACATTAGAATAGCCATAACCCGATCTAAAATCATATGCTTGAGGAATATACTGTATTTTTTCTACTACTTCTGCTGCACTTCGTTCAGACTTATACCAAATTACATCTCCACTAAAAGTACCCAAACCTGCTCTATGGCATAATAAATCACGAATTGTTATATGGCTACTCACATAAGAATCGTACATAGCAAATCTAGGTAGATACTTTTGCACCTTATCATCCCAGTTAATTTTACCTTCGCCAGCTAAAACTGCGAGTGATGATGCTATAAAAGCTTTCGTATTTGAGGCAATTGCAAATAAGGTATTTTCATCTACTTTCTCTGTTTTGCCTATTTCTTTGGTGCCATAACCTTTACTCAAAATTACTTCTCCATCTTTTACGATTGCTACAGCCATACCTGGCACATTCCAAGCTACTTGTGCGTCAGAGAGATATTTATCAATCCTCTTAACATTCGCCTCCTGAGCAAGTAGATTGAGAGATAAAAAAGTTAAACCAGCAAATAGCCAGATTCGGAAAGAGAAAAGTTTCATTTTTTTGAGCTGTTGTTAGATAAAATTAAGAAAAGGTTAAATTTATCAATCATAATATTAAAAAGCATCTAAGTTTTCCAGACTTATAGCAATCCAATTAGCTTTGCCGCTAAATAATTTAAATATTTAATGTAATGACAAAAAAATTCCTTTTAATAATCTGTCTAAGTATTCTTAGCATAGTTTCATGTCAGGAAGCAAAAAGTCCAGAAAGAACTACTGTTAGGGCAAATAAAACTCACGAAGTAAGTAAAATTGTTTATGCTCCTGATAGCACCCAAGAAGTCAAAAATATTATTTTTCTTGTAGGCGATGGTATGGGCATTACACAAGTATATGCTGGTATGACGGCTAATCATGGTAAATTATTTATTGAGAATATGCCAGTGATGGGAATGAGCAAAACCTACTCTTCTGATAAATATATTACTGACTCTGCTTCTGGTGCAACAGCATTTTCTGCTGGTAAAAAAACATACAATGGTGCAATTGGTGTAGATCCAGATGGCAAACCTATTGAAACTATTCTTGAAATAGCAGAAAAAAATGGTTTAGCAACTGGTCTTGTAGCAACAAGCTCAATTACACATGCAACTCCTGCATCTTTTATAGCTCACCAACCGAAAAGAAATATGGAAGAAGAAATTGCTGCTGACTTTTTAAAAACTGATATAGATGTTTTTATTGGTGGTGGTAAAAAATTCTTTGCTGATAGAGAAGACGGTAAAGACCTTACTGTTGATTTAAAAGACAAAGGCTATCAGGTTGTTTATTCTATGGATGATCTTGCTCCGATTACCTCTGGTAAAGTTGCCGCTTTAACTGCTGAAAATGAAAACCCTCCATATTCTAAGGGCAGAGAAGATATGCTACCTAATGCTGCTGAAAAAGCTATTGAGCTCTTAAGCCAAAACGAAAAAGGATTCTTTTTAATGGTAGAAGGATCTCAAATTGATTGGGGTGGACATGCTAACGACATTCAATATGTAGTGGATGAAATGCTAGATTTTGACAGAACAATCGCTAAAGCATTAGAATTTGCAGCAAAAGACAAACATACGTTGGTAGTAGTTACCGCCGACCATGAAACTGGAGGATTAACATTAAATGGTGGCTCAATTGAAAATGGCGAAGTAAATGCAATGTTTACTACTGGAAGTCACACTGCTGTTTCTGTCCCTGTATTTGCATTTGGCCCCCAAGCAGAACAGTTTTCTGGTTATTTTGAAAACACTGCTATCTTCGACAAATTCTTAAAAGCATATCAATTTCAAAATCAACAATAAATTATTATAAAAAGAAAAGAGTAGAATTTGAATCTACTCTTTTCTTTTTTATACCTATAATTTATTATTTACCACTCAAGCTTACGGTTAATAAAGTTTAAGGACTATAAACTTTGAATAAAATATTAAAAAAGAATATTCTTTTATTGCTAATAATCATACTCCTACCCTTTTTCATCATATCTACTACTTTTTAAGTAACCTATACTCTCCACAGTCTAAAACTGTGATTTTTGCGCTATTTGTCTCAAAAGGAATCTTAAAAAATAAAGTTTGTACATTGTTATAATACTAGCTTTGTTTCATTTGAAAGCAAATAAAGCTTAACGGTATATTCTATTCAAAAAAAAATGCCGTTTTCAAAGCAACAAATCAAACTAAACATACTAACAATGATCAGTAAATTTATAACGCTACCATTTTCAGTAAAACTCAACAAATTACTACTAGAAGCACAATACACGGGTTCTGCAAAAATTGATGATACCGTTTGCGTACTCTACCTATTTGAGAAAGAATATTATGAAATTATTTATACTGATGATATGAATAATATACTTTCAATTGATCTTGCTAAACCAAATCATCTTCCATATTTCTGCGATTTTGACTTAAGAAATCTGCTATAAGGAAGAGTTGTAACCAAATATTGTATGTATTTACAGTTATTAGGAATAGAAAAAAGTTTCATTAGCATTTGTTATGAAATTGTAAAGATTTAATTATTTAGTTTTGAAATATGAAGGTCGGTTTTCCGATTCTTCATGATTGGATTCAATTGGCTGGGCAGCAATCGTTTTGTTGCCTAGCTTCGTTTTTAGACCTTTCTGTTTTAAGTTTTCCTCCCCTATTCTCAATTTTTTTCAAAAAAACATCTCAAATCTCTTTGGATAATTTAATTAAGTATTAATATTAAAATTCTTTATGTCTGTATTGATTTATTAAATTTGTTAAAAGAAAGAAGTCTTTTGAATAAAAAACTAGTTATTGGAAGTCTGGATAAAGTTGATTTTCCTGACTTAAATCTTTTTGATATTCCCTGCAAAATCGACACTGGTGCAGAAACATCAGCAATACATTGCCATAAGGTTAAGCTTATTGAAAGACAGGGAAAAGAAATAATCACCTTCTATTTGCTGGATCCTGACCATCCCCAATACAATGGGATAGAGTTCAGTTCCGAAAATTTTAGAGAAAAAAGAATCAAAAGTTCATTCGGACACACAGAATATAGATATGTGATTAAAAGTAGGATTAGGCTTTTTGGTAAAATTATAAAGGTTGATCTTACACTTTCAGACAGAGAACAAATGAAGTATCCGGTTTTGCTGGGTAAAAAGCTTCTTAAGAATAAGTTTCTCGTCGATGTAAGCCAGAAAAATTTATCTTATAATCTTAAAAATATAAACAAAGGCTAATGAAAATTGCCGTTTTATCACGAAATAAGAAATTATACTCAACGCAGCGATTGGTTGAGGCTATCAAAAAAAGAGGTCACGAAGCGGAGGTGATTAACCATACCAACTGCTATGTAGTAATCGAAAAGGACAGACCTAATGTATATATTGGCGACCATGAAATAACAGGTATTGATGCTATAATACCTCGAATTGGCTCATCGGTGACGTTCTATGGCACTGCCATTATTCGCCAGTTTGAAATGCAAAAGGTATTTACTACAGTAAGTAGCTTAGCCTTGGTAAGAGCCAGAGACAAATTAAGAAGTCTTCAGATTCTCTCTAAAGCAGGTGTAGGTATACCAAAAACTGCTTTTGCAAAATATCCGGGCGATGTTCAAACATTGATTAAACAAGTTGGTGGTGCTCCCCTCATTATAAAACTACTTGAAGGTACCCAAGGACTCGGTGTTGTACTTGCCGAAACTCAAAAAGCTGCTAAATCTGTTATTCAAGCATTTTACGGACTCGATGCTAACATTTTGATACAAGAGTTTATAAAAGAAGCCAAAGGTGCAGACATTAGAGCTTTTGTTATAAATGGGAAAGTTGTTGGTGCGATGATGCGACAAGGCCAAGAAGGTGAATTTCGTTCAAACCTACACAGAGGTGGTGTGGGAACTCCCGTTAAATTGAAGCGTGAAGAGAAATCAGTTGCAATTAAGGCAGCGCAAGCACTAGGGCTTCATATTGCTGGTGTGGATATGCTTCGCTCAGAAAGAGGACCATTAGTAATTGAAGTAAATGCTTCGCCAGGTTTAGAAGGAATTGAAAAATCTACAAAAATCGATATTGCTGATAAAATTGTTGAGTTTGTAGAACAATCTGTGCATCATACAGATTCTAAGAAAAAGGATAAAATCGGAGTATAAAAAACAAGGCTGGATTTTGAAATCCAGCCTTTGTTAATTATCAAATCCTTTAATTTTTTTATACGTTTTGTGTAATCGGGTTATCTTTTCTCTTGCTCGTTTTAATCTCATTTTTACCGCACTTTCTCCCAAACCCATAATTTCTTGAATCTCTTTTAAAGAAAGTTTTTGACTGTATTTCAGTAACAAAACCATTTTATCTTGAGGAGGTAATTGCTTCATTAACTCTTCTAGCAATTCCATAGTTAAATCTTCGTCTAAAGAATGATCTACGTCTAATTCAGATATGTCTTCAAACTGCTCGAAAAGTTCTTCTGACAGCTTTACATGGTATTTTTTACGGTTTTTTCTAAGGTAGTCCAAGCAAGTATTATTGGCAATAGTATATAGCCATGGCGAAAACCTGCCACCAGATTTAAAGGCATCTAAATGAAGAAATAATTTTATGAAAATATCTTGCGTAAGATCGCGTGCCAATTCTTCATCTTTTACATATGCCCTGCATCTTTTGAATATTTTTGTTTCATATCGTTTTGATATCTCGTTGAAACAAGTCGTATCAAACTGATTAGTAAGACTATATATTATTTCCTCATCTTTCAGTTGATGCACATTTCTATTCATATCAGTAGTTCAAAATTTGACGCATTGTATGTGACTTCAAAATAAAACCACGTACAATAATAAATTTAAATTCAAGAACATGAAAACACAAAAAAATATCCAAAAGAAAAATAAGAACAACAGAACAATACCTTCTGATGATTTTTATGGTGATTCTTTTCTTGACGACGAAAAAGAATATACTATAAAACCAAAAGGTAACAGAAAAAATCACTTTTCTGATAATGAATAGACACTTTTCCTGAAAAGGCAATTATAAAAAAAGATGTTTCAAAAAAAATCTTTATAAGATTAACTTTGAAACATCTTTGAATAATCTACTTAAGAAGTTCTATTCGAATTAGTTACATTTTGAGTAACCACAGCTTTTACACTTCAAACATCCTTCTTCATAAATTAATCCGTCTGGATCAGAACAGTTAGGACACTCTCTGTCTACTGCAACAGTACCGTCAGGAATCAAACTTTTTAATGATCTAGCAACACCGTTTTTCCAAGTATTGATATAGTCTTTATCGAAGTTTAGGTTCGATACTAGATCAACCACATATGGAAGCGGCATACCATGACGAAGAATACCTGAGATTAGCTTCGCATAGTTCCAGAATTCTTTATTGAACGATCTTGAAAGACCTTCAATAGTTACTCTGTAACCTTGTCTATCGTGGTATTGGAAATCGTAACGACTTCTGCCATTCTCAGTTTCACCTTTTATAACCCAACCTTTATCTACATACTCAGGAAGTGCAAATGCTTCTTCTGCCTGACCTGTAAAAATCTCATAAGGTCTGCCATTAAGTAATCCAACTACTGCCAACCAAGCTTCTTGCTCGTTGTAGAATCTAATTACTCTTGCTTCTAATTTAGATGGTCTCTTAGGTGCTACTGTTTCTACAATCTCATTTGCCCCATCGTCTTTCTTATCATTAGAAACCAATACACCAGATCTTGAACCATCGCGATAAACGGTAATACCTTTTAAGCCATGTTTCCAAGATTCCATGTAAATCTCACCAACTTTCTCTACTGAAATATCTTGTGGTAAATTAATTGTAGAGCTAATAGAGTGAGTAACATATTTTTGAACTACTGCTTGAATTTCAACTCTTTTTAACCAATCGATCTCTTGCGCAGTTGAACCAACATATGGGCTTTCTTCTACATCAGATTTGCCGCTTATTTCCATCCAAGTTTTAAACTTAGCATGGTACACGTCAAATTCTTCCCACATATCTCCCATATCATCTTTAAAAGTTCCTTTGGTTTCTTTTTGGCTTGCATTTACTTTTCTTCTTCTCTTATAAGAAAGCATAAATGCAGGTTCGATACCAGAAGTAGTTTGAGCCAACATACTTAATGTACCAGTTGGAGCAACTGTACTAATAGAAATGTTTCTTCTTCCGTATTCCATCATACGTTTGTAAACTACTGGAAATTCTTTCTCCAACATTTGAACAAACTCAGATTGATTTTCAATTTCAGAATTGAAACCTACAAAAGCATCTCTTTCTACAGCCATATCGATAGAACTCTCAAATTCTGCTTCACACTTCACGCGCATTATTTTATCAATCGCTTCAACTGCCTCATCAGAATCGAATTTTAGGTTTAATGCAGCCATAGCATCTCCCATAGCAGTAAAACCTAAGCCTGTTCTTCTTCCCTTCTTACCTGTTTCGTAAAGAAGCTTCCAAGTTTCAAGTTCGTTTTTCTTAATTGAATCTGGCTCAGGATCAGATTCGATTTTAGCCATAATGCGCTCGATTGATTCTAATTCTAAATCAACCAAATCATCCATTAATCTTTGTGCTTCATAAGTAATTTCAAAGAATTTCTCATAATCGAAGCTTGCTTCTGGCGTAAATGGATTATCTACAAAATTGTATAAGTTAAGCGCAATTAGTCTACAGCTATCTCCACCTTGCATGGCAATCTCCGAGCAAGGATTTGTAGAGATGTTTTTAAATTCAGGATAAACCGAAGAGGTTGAATACCAGTGTTGACGATCCCAGAAAATAAGACCCGGCTCAGCAGTGTTATGTGCAGAAGAAATAATTACCTTCCAAAGCTCTCTAGCATCTACCATTTTGCTAATCTCTGGATCTTTTGCATCAATCGGGAAACGTAGTTTAAACTCAGTTCCTTCTGATACTGCATTCATAAACTCATCTGAAAGTCTTACAGAAACATTGGCTCCTGTTACTTTAGTTAAGTCTTGCTTAATTTTAACAAAATCTTCAACATCTGGGTGAGCTACATCTATCGTAATCATTAATGCACCTCTTCTACCGTTTTGTGCTACCTCTCTGGTGGTGTTTGAAAAACGCTCCATAAAAGAAACTGCACCACTAGTAGTACCTGCTGCATTAGCTACATTCATATTAGCAGGACGCAAAGTAGAAATATCAATACCAACTCCACATCTTCTCTTAAACAATTGTGCTAATTGTTCATCAGTCTGGCAAATACCACCGTATGAATCGTAAGGAGATGGTAAAACCACACAGTTAGAAAGTGAAGCCATCATGTGAGTATTACCCAATGCTGCCATCACACTCCCTTGTGGAATTACATATTTAAATTCCTTAAACAATTCATATACTTTCTCAAAAGAAAGTGCCTTCCTCTTCTTACCATATGTAGATAGTTTACCACTCTTCTCCTTTGTTATGCTTTTAGCATATTTTCCCTCTATTCTTGCAAACTGCTCAGCCATTCTTCGATGCATGTCTTCTGGTGATTTCTCAAGGAATTTACCTTCCTTGTCTTTCATAGAATATTTATGCATCCAAGTAGTTGCAGCTAACTCATCTCCACTAAAATATGCCTTACTTGCCTCAAGTACCTCCTGATAACTATAGGAACTTTGTCCGTTCGACTCAACCTTTTTTTGAGTTATGCTTTTATCTTGAATCATATAAAAAAAGTTTATGGTTTATGCCTCCTTTATTAAAGAGACAATATTTTTTAATTCTTACTTAAGGACTACAGTCTATATTGGGAAAAAGTTCTCCATATATGGGAAAACTGTGCATTTTTCAAAAATAGTACTTTTTATTTTAATTCCATCTCTAAATTCGGAGAGTTTTTAAGCCCCTCTAGCAATTCGATTCATTTTGAAATTTGATAGGATTTGTTAAACATTATAAACACTAATCATAATCTGATTTCGAATTTTTTTGTTAGGCAAAAACTAAAAAATGAGATATTAAATTTTAAAATCAATTGCTGTAAAAAGGATAAAAAAAATTAAAAAAAAATCCGAAATGCTTGGAGATTAACCTAAAATGCAGTCTAAATTGGGATGAATTAGCATTTAAACATCTCAATTTAACTAGAGCTTTTCAAATAAATATTTTAAGCACAATACTAGACTTACCCGAATAAGATAGTAATGTTAATAGTTTTTAAATGCGCATTATTTCCTTTACTACTATCAATAATCAGCTAACTAAAGCATATCTATTCCGTAAGAAACTTCAAAATATCAATCGGTAATAGGTTTAGTATGTATGTTCACATTTATTATGATTGAATTACGAGTACAAATGACCGATTTTGATATTATATTGTTATTAGAAATCGACAGTAAAACTTAACTGAAATATGCAGAAAAGACATTTTTTATCATTTTTTCTATTCATCATAGCCGTTCAATTTTCTTTTAGCCAGGGCTTAGACAACCCTCTCCAAAATTTACCAGAAGGTACGGTACTTACTATTAGAGAAAAACTTAATGTTCCGGCTTATAACAGTGTAGTCGAGATTGGTAGCCCTAAGCACTATCTAAATGATAGTTTCAAATCTTTGTCATTAGTACTCCATATTTCTTCAAATGAAAGAACCATAGATAGAGGAACTGCTTTTCAAATTCAAAATGTTGAATTTATAAACCAAAGAGATTCGCAAGAAGGTACTTATAAAGTTAAAATGTATTATGGTGATAAAAGAGAATATTTGCTCTGCTATCTATACCCAGAACAATCTCCAAAAATTGAGGTACTCGATCAGTACTTTAAAATTGATCTTCCGAAAGCAAGCAGTTATAGAAGTAATTAAAGATAATTATTATACTATTTTTATTTAAAATCCTCGTTAAAATCACATTGCTGACTTAGCTAATTATTCGTAAAAAAATCTGCTTTGGCAGTCTTACTTTTATCTTAAAAAATTTTGATAAAAGGAATTTCTTTACTAGCTTAAATCAGCTTTAAAAGAGCAATAATTCCGCGGATTCAGGCTAACAAATGCATACCTATAGCCTAAAAGAATGTAGTCAAATTTGCTACACTCTTTTATAACTCTTTTATTACTTTTTTTTAACATAACCCCATCTATCATGAATATTACATTCAATAAATTACGCGAGATAAAGCATAGCCTACCGCACGGCAGTATATCTAAAATTGCACACGATCTAGAAATTGACGAACAATATGTAAGGAATTATTTTGGAGGTACAGATATTCATTCTGGTAACGACATTGCTGGAATCCATAAACAACCCGGACCTGATGGTGGTATAGTAAACATTGACGACACAACAATCTTGGAAAAAGCACAACAGATTCTGAGAGAAAGCCAATTAGTCTAGCCCAGAAAGCAGACTATATTTAGGTGTACATTATTGATGATATGTACACCTTTTTTATTTATATAGCTCTTTTACTGCATTTTTAAAGTTTTAACTGGATCTAATTTCGCTGCTTTATAAGCATGATAACTAATTGTGATAAATGTTACGGCTAGCATAATTACGCCCGCAACTACGAATACCAATGGATTAATATCTATCCTAAAACTAAAGTCCATCAACCACTGATCCATAATATACCAAGTAAGTGGAGTAGCAATTAATAATGCTGATAACACTATCCACACGAACTCTTTTGATATTTGTATCAATATTGAAAACACAGGCGCACCTAGTACTTTTCTAATGCCAATCTCTTTGGCTCTTTTGTTTACCACCAAAGTAATTAAGCCGAATAAACCCAAGCAGGCTATTAACAAACCTAATGTAGTTGCATAGTTAAGAATGTTACCCATTTGCTGCTCCCTTTCATACATTTGCTTAAGTGCCTCATCTACAAAAACAAAATTAAACATAAGGTTTGGGTAAACACTGTGATAAGCCGTTTCCAATTTGTCTAATGCTAATACAAAATTATTTGTTTGCAGTTTTACTGTAACTTTAGGAGTGATAGAGCTTGTTCCTTCAATATTGTTGATGTTATCTAGAATGCCGATTGGGTTCATCACCATCATTGCTGCTTTAATAGGAGAATACAAAGAAGTAAAATGAAAGTCTTTTACCACGCCAACAATCTCATAATCTGGAAACTGATCGGGATGTGTACCCACTTGCCAACCAAACGTTTTAGCTAATTTTTCATTAATCAGTATCGCCCCTTTACTATCACTCGGAATTTCTTCTGAAAAATTTCTTCCATCTAATAATTCAATATCATGTACTTGCAGATACTTCTCATCTATCACATTCAAATTGAATTCTCTAATAATACCCGCTGCATTTTCGTAACCTAAAGCCAGCCAGCCGTTTTGATTAAATGAGTGAACAGAAGTTGTCGCTACTTTTACATCAGGAATTTTTTCCAATTCTTTTTGCAACAGCTTACCACTTTCCATTCCATTCGTAATGATTTCTCTAAAACCATTTGCATTTGCATTTTGAGGAATTACGATCAGTTGTTCTTGATTATAACCCAAACTTTTATTCTGGAGAAACTGCAATTGCTCCCGCATAATTAATGAGCCTGAAACCAATATAACAGAAAGTACAAACTGTAAACCGACCATTAGCTTCCTAAACAAATCGTTATTTTTCCTATTAAAAACACTACCCGCAGCACCTTTTAACACCGATACCGGAGAAAACCCTGACAGTACCAATGCGGGGTAAATACCTGATAATAAACCTGTTACTAGGGTAATTAAAAGTATGAGCAAGACATTTTCAATTGAAAAAGATAAAGACAGACTTTTAGATGTAAAAGTATTGAAAGTAGGCAAACTTAAAGAAACCAATACAATTCCTAAAAGCATGGCAAAAAAGGCAGTTAGCACTGCTTCGCTCCAATATTGTATGATAATTTGTTTTCTAGTGGCACCAATACTTTTTCTTACTCCAACTTCTTTTGCTCTATTTAAAGACCTACCAATGGAAAGTGTCATAAAGTTGATGGCTGCAACAAGCAAAATAAACATGGCAATTGTACCCAAAATGTAACTGTATTTCCAATCGCTAACAGGAGCTATACCTACTGGAATATCGCTATTGAGATGAATATCTGTAAGTGGTTGCAAGCCGACAAAATAGCCATTTTGCGGATAGCGATCACCTAATTGCTCTTTAATAATCGCTTCTATTTTGCTCGTAATTTCCGATGGCGAAGTTCCCTGATGAGTTAACACATATGTTTCTATACTTACATGATACCAGCTTTCTTTTTGCCTTTGGGTTGAATACTGTTCAAAATTCTCATACGACACGATTAATTGATATTTGATACTCGAATTAACCGGTGCATCTTCTACAACTCCCGAAACTGTAAAGGGTTTTTCTTCGCCACCAAACTCGATAGTAATCAATTCGCCAGAAGGATCGACATCTCCAAAATACTTTTTAGCCATACTTTCTGATAAAACCACATAATTGGGCTCACTTAGTAAATTACTCGCTTTTCCCTCTTTCACTTTAAAATCGAACATCTCAAAGAAACCATCTTCTGCGATTAATACTGGCTCAGAATCATTAAACTCACCTCTTTTTACCAGCGTACTTAAGACATTGATTCTTACTACTTGTGCAGCTTCTGGCAATGCATTTTTTAAAGTTGTGCCAAGTACAGGAGGAGTAAATGAATTGAAATATATTTCATTATTGCCATGATCTTCTTTAACCCAAACTCTAAAAATATCATCCGATTCTAAATGAAACTTGTCAAACGACCATTCATCTTTTACAAACAAGCCTATTAAAATAGCACAAGCCAAACCGATAGAAAGTCCGGTTAGGTTTACTACTGTATATAGCTTTTCATTCAGCAAATTTCTGAGAGAAACTTTGAAGTAATTTTTAAACATTGCATTTGGGTTATAAGCTTCAAAAAATTTTCTATTTCCTTTGATCGTGGAGTAGTTGCAAAATCGCAGCACATCCCAAACAAACATCCTTTTAGCCTTTTTGCTACTTTGCTCATCGCACCGACGATAAAACATTTCGTAGATATCTCCTTCAACTTCTTCGAGCAAATTGGGAGCACAATACCATTTTAAAAAGCGATTTGCCCAAACAGGAGGTTGTATATCTCTGGTATTAAAGTCTTTCTGATCCATAGTCAACCATCTTTAGCCAAAACTGATTTTAGGAATTTGCTGCCATATTCGTTGGCGATTTTCTTGCATCTCTTGCAAAGTATTGTAGCCGTAGCGAGTAATTTTATACAAGCGCTTTCTTCGACCACCCCTATCTTGTGTGGCACCACCCATATAAGATTCTATAAAACCTTTTTTCTCTAACCTGCGCAATACCGTATGCACTGCACTCAGCGAAATATCACTATTTGCTTGTTTGTTATACTCATCGGTAATGCTCACTCCATATGCATTTTCATGCCGAGCCTCCTCATGCATCATGGCGACAACGAGCAAAACCATTTCTTCTAAATTTCCTAAATGACTTCCCATATCAGGATAAAATCTATTTGTTCAACAATTGTAAAATAAATCTAAGTATTTATTCAACTTTTGTAAAACTAATAAGGATTTTTAACACCGATTTTTCTGTAAGTGGATGAATAGGTAAAGGAGTGGTAGGTTATTTAAAAACTAAAGTCTATTCGAGAAGGAAGTTTAATATTAAACTTAGCCTTAACCTCTTTGCTATTCACTAAGAAAACAATTAAAAAAGATAAGACTAATTCTGTTAAAAAAGTACTCCATTCAGTAACATAAACTCGATTAAGCCTATAAAGGAACAGGTTATAAGCATAGTATAAAAACTTCATCAAATGGAGAAGATTTATCAAGTACCAACCCCATTTTTTCAATAGAATGATACCTAAACCACTAATTAAAAATACAGTAGCAGTAAAGATTTCTCTATATAATTCCAACATGTAATCTGAAAAAAAATCTACAGGCAAGTAATATAAGCCTATAAATTCAGGATGCTCTAAATAATAGTAATAGATCATCATAAAAATGAGTATGATATAATTTAAAATAATCAGCCAACAAATTCCCCTTAAAATTAGAGGGAAGTATTTCCTTATATTTATTTTTTCAATACTCATGTCTTACCTAAAAAAGTTTTTAATTAATCAACTTCAAACACCTCAAAAGGTGTATAGATTTTCTTGGAATAATACTATTTAATTATCTTTTTCGACAAAAAAGCTTTGCCAGCTAATGCTAACAAGACTTATTATATTTCTAATATTTTAGCAATTAATTCATTGCCAATTTTACTGCTTCACCTTCTATTTCAATGGTACCTTCAATGGTTTGCGTAGTGGCGGCATCTGCATTTCCTTCGAAACCGGGTTGTTTGCCTCCTACAGTAATTGTAATTGAACCAGGCTCGATCATATAAGAACCATCTTGCTTAATTTCTGCATACTGCTTCGGGTTTAGCTGAAAATTTACTTGTTTGGTTTTGCCTGCTTTCAACATCACTCTAGCAAAACCTTGTAAAGACCTAATTGCTGATTGTTTTCCAGCATCTTTTCCACTTACGTATAATTGCACCACCTCTTCTCCATCAATACTACCGGTATTGGTCACATCTACACTCACCGTAATTGACTGATCTGGTTTAACTTTTTCTGGCAATTTCAAGTTCTCATATGCAAAATTTGTGTAGCTCAGGCCATGACCGAAGGGATACAAAACATCTCCTTTAAAGTACTTATAAGTTCTGCCTGCCATTTCATAATTATTAAATGCAGGAAGGTCATCAACTGATTTATAAAAAGTTAATGGCAGCTTACCAGACGGATTGTAATCTCCAAAAAGCACATCTGCAATAGCCTTACCTCCTAACTCACCTGGATACCAAGCTTCTAAAATTGCAGGTACATTTTCATCTGCCCAGTTAACCGCAACAGCGCTACCATTTAGTAATACCAAAATTGTCGGTTTGTTCAAAGCCTTTATCTGTTTCATCAGTTTTAGTTGAGGTTCTGGCAAAGTCAATTTGCTTCTATCACCTTTGTCAAAACCATCAAGCGCAACTGGCATTTCTTCTCCTTCAATATCTGGTGAAAGTCCTAAACATAAAACCACCACTTCGGCATCTCTAGCAGATTTTGTGGCATTACTCAAATAATCATTACCCAATTTTGCCCATTGTAAACTCACTTGCGGATCGGTAAGGAAATTGAAATAATCAATATTGATCTTATAACTTTTACCTGCTTCCAAATCTAAATCGACATATTGTTTGAGTGGATGGTGCACATTTTCGAATTCAAAATAAGTAGAATCATCAATGGTCAATCTACCGAAGTTGCCAGCTTTTAAGCCAACACGATAAGTTGCCGTTTCGGGAACAGTTAAGTCACCAGACCATTTTACAGAGAAAGTATCGGCCATTACACCACTTACTGGTGTTTTTAATGTCCATTTAAAATTGATGATAGTATCTTGCTGCACTTTGGCAGGTTTACCCGTCCAATCTTTGCTTTTAAAGTATTCGCCCTTCAAACCTTTTTTGCCTTCACTACTTAAATACGCTGCAGGAATTGGCTCAAGCATTGGGAAACCTGTAGCTAATTCACTTCCCATATCATAAGTGACTCTGGCATTGGGTAATTTATTTTTAATCGCTTGATAAGGTGTGAAATATTTGGTAGCAGTTCCATGATAATTACCTAACAAAACCTGCTCATCATTTCCTGTTGGTCCTATTACAGCAATCCTTTTCAGGTCTTTGCTCAATGGCAATGTGTTGTTTTCATTCTTTAATAATACCAAAGATTTTCTTGCTGCATCTAGAGACATATTGAGATGTTGCTCACTTCTTACTACTGCATAAGGTATCTTGTTATAAGGTATATCTAGCTCAGGATTAAACATACCCAATTGCATTTTTGCTCGCATCAATCGAGTAAGCGCTTTGTCAATTTCTTCTTCTGGCAAAATTCCAGCTTCTACTGCATCTACTAAACCCGGAAAAAATGAATTTCCACAATTTAAATCTGTCCCATTTTTAACTGCTAGAGCTGATGCTTCTTTTCTATCTGCAACTACTTCGTGGTGACCTTCGGCATAAAAATCTTCTATCGCCCAACAATCAGAAACTACATAGCCATCAAAATTCCATTGCTTTCTAAGAATAGAATCTAGCAACAAATGACTACCACAACAAACTTCATCGCGGTAACGGTTATAAGCACACATCAACGAAGCCACATGTGCTTCTTTTACAGTAGCCTCAAAAGCAGGTAAATAGGTTTCCCACAAATCTTTGTTTGAGGTTTGGTAATTGTCACTGTGTCTGGTTTTTTCGGGTCCGCTGTGTACGGCAAAGTGTTTAGCTGTTGCCACCACTTTTAAATAATTAGGATCATCACCTTGTAAACCTTTAATAAAATTGACAGCCAACCTACTGGTTAAATAAGGGTCTTCGCCATAAGTTTCTTGACCTCTACCCCAGCGTGGGTCTCTAAAAATGTTGATGTTGGGTGTCCAAAAAGTAAGTCCTTGGTAGATGCCTCGCTGGCCTAAGTGGGTAAAATAATTGTGTTTGGCCCTGGCTTCATCAGAAATGGCAGTCGCAACCTGATTCATAAAAGGAGCATCCCACATGGCTGCCATACCTATTGCTTGCGGAAATACAGTGGCCTCTCCGGCTCTGCCCACACCGTGTAAACATTCATTCCACCAGTTGTAAGCGGGTATGTCCAAATGTTCAATGGCAGGCGAATCATATCTCATTTGCGAGACTTTTTCTTCCAAAGTCATTTTAGAGATTAAATCTGCCACTCGCTCATCTATAGATTTTGAAGTGTCTTTGTAAATTGCTTGCTCTTGCTGCGATTGTTGCACTCCGCATGACATGAGCCACAAAAAGCTAAGGTAAAAAGTTATTTGTTTCATGTTGTTAAAAATATCCGGTATTAAACAGCTTTACGGGATAGTAAGTTAGAGACAAAAAACCAGAACTAAAAAACAGTTTCTGTTCAATTATCGATAAGAATATGTGGCACAGATGGAAAGAGAAATCAAGAAAAATATAAGCTAATTTTTGATGAATTCTTAGTCTGAAAGATGAAACAAGATACCAAAATCAAAAGGTGACCAGATCGCTACAGGAATATTTGCTTTTTGAAATCCGTCTACCACCCAGGTATTGCAAGTGTAAAAACAATTATAACTTCCATAAGCATCAAAAAACTTATCTGTACTATGATAATTGGCATTTTTGATAGACACAAAGCCATAAATATTTTCATCTTTAAAAGAAGTATAGATATGTCTGATAATTTTATCTAGCTGGTGTTGACAAACCTTTACCTCTTTCCAATCTGTACTCATCTGCTTATTTTTCCATTTGTAAGCCGTTACATGCATTACTGAAGCACTTTGCATAAACAAAGCTTCAAATGCAGTAGTAAATGAAAGGTCTGTCCAACTTGGGGTGTTTAGGTAAAAGTTTTTATCGCCCCAACCAAACGACAGGTATTGAGCCTTAATAGGCATTTGGAGTTTTTGCACGAAGTTTTCGCTCAAACAATTTACCGGAATCACTATATCAGCATGTACACCATTAGTTTTTACATATATTGTCTGATCTTTAAGACATGCATCTTTTTCAGTTTTAATACATACTAGTGATAGCACTAATGCAGCAATGAGATATAATGTAATTAACACACCTGAAATCCTTATCAGGTTAAACAATATTCGGTAAAGCATCTCCGGTATTTTTTCAAAACAAACCTGTTGTTTATATAATGCAAATACACCGAGAAGGTACAAACCTTTGCTAAAATCAATGAATATTTTTAATAAACACCGATCTATTTATTATCTCTAACTGATGATTCTCTTATTACAAATCTAGTTTTTAGCACTGTTGTTTTTGAAGCAACCAGATCAGATTTATCTTTTTGTTCTAGTAAATGATTTGCCGCTATCTTTCCCATTTCAAAAGCTGGATGTGCTACTGTAGTAAGCGATGGTGAAATAATGGATGCCAAATAGTCGTCGTTAAACCCAACAACAGCCAATTCATTCGGAACATGAATCCCCTTTTCTCTTGCGAACTGAATTGCACTAATTGCCGCAGTATCATTCGCTGAAAAAATAGCATCTGGTGGATTTTCTAGTTCCAACAATTGCTGGGTCATGCTGAAACCTTCATCCTTACCCAGATTAGAATAGGTAATTAGTTTTTCGTCAACTGGTAAGTCATGCTTTTGTAATGCGGCCAAATAACCCTTTTTTCGATCGTGATACACATTAATATGTTGTGCTCCACCAAAATGTGCGATGCGTTTACAACCTTGCTCAATTAAATGTTCGGTAACTTCAAAAGCAGCAGCAAAATTATCTATCACAATTTTGTCGGCTTCAATCTCATCTGGCACTCGATCTACAAAAACCAAAGGAATATTTCTCTCTGTAAATATCTCAAAGTGATCAAACTTAGTTGTTTCCATCGCTAGCGAAACAATGAGTCCGTCTACCCTGCTCGAAAACATGGCTTTTACATTGCCAATTTCTTTCTCTTCCAAATCGAGCGATTGGGAGATAAAAATATTATAACCTTCGAGATTTGCTACTTCTTCTATCCCACTAATGAGAGATGAAATAAAAGGCCGATTAACCCGCGAAACAAGTACTCCGATTGTGTTGGTTTTATTACTCCTCAGACTCGATGCCAGTGTATTAGGCAAGTACCCCATATTTCTGGCTGTCTTCTTTACCGCTTTGGTGGTTTCCTTACTAATGCTGTAGTGATCTTTTAATGCACGGGAAACTGTCGCCGGAGAAATTTTCATTTTCGCGGCAATATCATAAATCGTTACGTGCTTTACCTGCTTTTTCATGCGCTTTCTGTCCTCTACTGCAATATTATAACATAATTACAAATTAAAAATATTTTACGCAACCGGTTGCGTAATAAAATAAATAAATATAACTTCGTAAAGAGCTAATACTCTAATGACCGAAACTATAAATATCAACCGATTGCGTAAATGAAAATGAATAACCTTAGCACCCAAAACAAACAAGTCGGCACCAAGCCCGATAGCAAGATTTTCTTTATTTTGATGCTGATAACAGCTATTTTTCCCACTAAAATTCAAGCACAAAATGCCCGTACACTTGCCAGATTAACTGTAGAAATTGGCGAAAAAGACAGGCAAAACACCCCAGTTGGTGCTTCAATTGAAGGCATCACACTGCAACAAGAAGACTATGCACTACAACTTTACGAAGTTACAACAAGCACAAGAAAACCAGTAGCTGCTCAGCTCGATTTAACCTACACTCCGCGTTTGTACTGGATACTCGAAGGAGAATCTGCTGCCAATACAAAAAGAATCTACGAATTGGTACAGGAGAAAAAAGGAGATGAAAGTAAACAAGCCATCACACTAAAAAATAATGGGGAAGCCATAGAAGTAAAACGTAGAGGCAAACCTGTTTTAAATTATCATTACGCAATTACTCCTCCACCAGCAGGTGTTTCAGAATTATTTGAACGTGGTGGTTACATCCATCCATTGTGGTCGCCAAAAGGCAGTGTTCTAACACGTATTCAGCCAGATGACCATTATCATCACTATGGAATCTGGAACCCTTGGACACACACAGAATACAAAGGAAAAGAGACTGATTTCTGGAATTTGATAAAAGCACATGGTACCATTAAAGTAAATGAAGTGCCTGCATTTAATAGTGGCGATGTATTCGGAGAATTAGAAGTTACGCAAGATCATGTTGTATTTGAAGATTCTACTCGCCAAAAAGAAGAAACCGCTTTAAAGGAAACTTACCAGTTAAAAATTTGGGATACCGGTCAAAACTCCGATAACATAGTTGTAGATTTTACTTCTGTTTATAGATGTGGCACTGAAAACCCGCTCACTTTGGTTGAGTACCGCTATCAAGGATTTGGTTACAGAGCTAGAGCCAGTTGGGATGATAACAATGTATCTTTACTCACTTCGCAAGGGAAACAAAAGAAAGATGGAAACTCTACCCGTGCCAGATGGGTAATTATTTCTGGTCCTACAGAATCAGGCAATTCTGGTGCTTTGTTCATGACCTACCCTAGCAATTACAATTACCCAGAAATGATTCGTATCTGGCCAGAAGGTTCTAACAATGGCAAAGAAAATGTTTTCCTCAACTTTAACCCAACCATGGATCGTGACTGGGAAATGGAACCCGGTAAGCAGTATACATTAAAGTATAGAATGGTCACTTTTGAAGGAGAAATGGATGCAGCTACCGCAGAAAGTTACTGGTACGATTATGCGCATCCACCAAAAGTTGAAGTAGAACCCCTACTCACTTCTACCAAAAAAGAAAGCACAAAACGCATTCTGCTATACACTAAAAACGGAGAAGGTTATGTGCATGAAAACATTGCTAGCAGCATTGCAGCCATTAAAAAACTGGGTAAAGAAAATCTGTTTGAAGTAGATGCGACCGAAGATCCTAAAGTTTTTACTGATGAAAATCTGGCACAATACGATGCATTGGTTTTCTCAAATACCAATAACAAAATCTTTGATACACAAGCACAAAAAGATGCATTGCAACACTACATTCAAAATGGAGGTGGTTTTGTGGGTATTCATTCGGCAAGTGGTTCCGAAAGAGACTGGCCTTGGTTCTGGAAAATGCTAGGTGGCAAATTTATCAGGCATGCCAACTTTCAAGAATTCGGAATGAAAATTCTGGATGCCAACCATCCTGCAACGGCTGCTATTCCTAACAATTGGTCAAGAGCTGATGAATGCTATTATCTTACCGATCTCAATCCTGATATCCATGTGATACTAGCAGCCGATTTGGAAACTGTAGAAGATGAGAAGAAAAGTGAGTATCCGGGAAAAGTTTTTGGCAATAGCTTTCCAATATCGTGGTATCACTATTTTGATGGTGGCAGAGAATGGTACACCTCATTAGGCCACAGTCCAGAAGATTACGAAGACCCAACATTCTTAAACCATATTCTTGGCGGAATTCTCTGGGCAATAGACGGACAAACTCACAAAAAATCACTTCCTGAAGATTAAACATTGACAAATATGAAAATGAAAAAACAAACTACTAAAAAAGCAATTAACAAGCTAAGTAGAAGAGACTATCTCAAAACATCAGCATTGGGTGTCGGCTCTATATTTATGCCTACCATTGTGCCAGCATCTGTGCTAGGTAAAAATGCGCCTAGTAACAAAATTAATATTGGGCAAATTGGCTTTGGTAGAATTGCCAGAGGTCACGATTTACCCGAAACCATGAAATACGATATTGCTCGAGTAGTAGCAGTGAGTGACCCAGATAGCAAAAGGGCAAATCTTGGTAAACAGTTTATCGAAAATTATTACACAGAGAAAAAAGGGAAAGCAAATTATGTAGATGTAAAAACCTATGAAGATTACCGTGAGATGTTAATGGATAAAGACATTGATGCGGTAATTATTAGTACACCCGATCACTGGCATGCGCAACCTGCCATAGAAGCTGCACTCGCTGGAAAAGATATTTATCTACAAAAACCGGCTGCACTCACTATTGAAGAAGGTAGGGCAATGAGCAACATTGTACATAAAACCGGGCGCATTTTTCAAATAGGCAGCCAACAAAGATCTACAAATCCGTGGCCTCAATTTAAGCATGTTTGCGAACTGGTGAGAAATGGCAGAATTGGTGAAATTAAAACTGTAAAAGTTGGGTTGGGAACTGATCCCGCTGGTGAAAAATGGGCTGAAATGCCAGTGCCAGAAAACTTAAATTATGATATGTGGCTAGGTTCCACACCAGAAGTTTATTACACCGAAAATGGCGTGCATCCGCAAAACGATTTTTCTAGACCGGGTTGGTTGAGAATAGAACAGTTCGGAGCAGGGATGATTACCGGTTGGGGTGCTCACCACATCGATACGGCTCACTGGGGATTAGGAACCGAATACACTGGCCCAATCGAAGTTGAAGGGAAAGCAGATTTTCCAACAAGTGGTTTGTGGAATGTACATGGAGATTTCTCAGTAACTGCCAAATATGAGAATGGTGTAACTATGGAAATTAGCAGTGCTTTCACGAATGGCGTACGATTCGAAGGAACTGAAGGATGGTTGTTTGTTTCTCGTGGAGATGTTTCTGTAACCAGTAGCGATCCAACTTCTGGAAATGGAAATCCGGCTTTGCAGGCAAGCGATCCTAAAATTCTCACTTCAAAAATCGAAGAAAATGAAATTCATCTCTATCACAGCGAAGAGCAGCATGGCAATTGGTTAGACTGCATCCAAACCAGAAACCAACCTGTAGCTCCTGTTGAAGTTGCCCATCGCTCTTGCAGTGCTTGTCTCGTTGCACACATCGGAATGAAATTACAGCGAAAACTGCACTGGGATCCAATAAACGAAAGATTTAAAAACGACGATGAAGCCAATGCGATGCTTTCTAGACCTCAGAGATATCCATGGGGATTTAAGCATATCGACAAGCTATCTTATTCAGAATTTGATTTAAAATAATTAATCATTCGCTAAACTAAATTTTATGAACTTGAGAAAAAGCATGCTAACAAAATCACTAATAAGAGCAGTCGCAACAGCCTTTGCTATTGCCATTGTTTCGGGTGCATGCACTAGTCCACAATCCGGGAAAATGGAAGATAAACAGGAAGAAGACATCCCTAAATTTTCAGGTGAGAAGGGAGAAGTTGTTTTGATGACGGTAGACCCCGGACATTTTCATTCAGCTTTAGTGCAAAAATTTATGTATCCGCAGATATCGCCCAAAGCTTATGTTTTTGCTCCTGAAGGAGACGATGTTCAACAGCATCTTTCAAAAATAGAATTGTATAACAGCAGAGAAGACCAACCAACCAATTGGGAAGAAGTGGTGTATACTGGTGATGATTTCTTTGAGAAAATGCTGGCAGAAAAACCCGGAAATGTGATGATGGTGGCTGGTAATAATGGTAAGAAAACTGAATACATCAGCGAAGCTGTAAAAAACAATATTCATGTATTGGCTGATAAGCCTATGGTGATTGAGCCTGCTGAATTCGAGCTTTTAAAATCTGCTTTGGAAGAGGCTGATAAAAAAGGATTGCTGGTATACGACATCATGACTGAGCGATTTGAGATCAGTACCATTATGCAGAAAGAGTTATCGGCTTTTCCAGAAGTGTTTGGAGACTTGGAAAAAGGAACTCCTGAAAACCCAGCCATTTCAAAAGAAAGCGTGCATCACTTTTTCAAATACGTTTCTGGGCTTCCATTAAAAAGGCCTACATGGTTTTTCGACATTAAGCAACAAGGAGAAGGAATTGTAGATGTTTCCACGCACTTGGTTGACCTTATTCTTTGGGAATGTTTTCCTGAACAAGGTATCGATTACAAAACTGAAACTGAGGTGATTTCTGGTAAGCGTTGGCCAACTAGTTTATCTTCCACACAATTTGAAAAGGTTACTGGTGAAACTCAATTTCCAGATTTCTTGAACAAAGATGTAGTAAACGATTCGCTACAGGTATATGCTAATGGTGAGATCATTTTTACTACCAGAGGTGTGCATGGCAAAGCCTCTGTAATCTGGAATTTTGAAGCGCCAGAAGGTGCAAAAGACACACACTTTTCAATGATGCGAGGCACAAAAGCGAACCTTATTATCAGACAAGATGCTCCTCAAAATTATCAGCCTACTTTATATGTAGAGCCTGTAGCAGGTAGCGATGCTGCAAGTATTGAAGCTGGATTAAAGTCGACTCTTGCAAGCTTAGCCAACAAATATCCGGGAATGGAGATGAAGAAATCAGACAATGGTTGGGAAATCATCATCCCTGAAAAATATAAAAATGGGCACGAAGCTCACTTCTCTCAGGTAACAGAAAAATACCTCGAATACCTGAAAGAAGGAAAAATACCCGATTGGGAAAAACAGAACATAATTACTAAATATTTTATCACAACAGAAGCATATAAATTAAGTCACCAAAACACCAGCAATTAAAATGGAAGAGAAAAAGAATTTATTTGATGTAAGCGGAAAGGTAATAGTTGTAACAGGAGGCGGAGGCGTACTAGGCGGTTCCATGGCTGAATACCTGAGTGAAAACGGCGCAAAAATCGCCTTGTTGGATTTAAAAGCAGAGCCTGCCGAAGCGAAAGCGAAAGAACTGAATGATGCTGGCGGCGATGCAATCGGTCTTGCTGCCAATGTTCTGGAAAAAGAAAATCTGGAAAAGGTTAATGAACAAATTCTTGAAAAATGGGGAAGAATTGATTGCCTAATTAATGCCGCTGGCGGTAACATGCCCGGTGCCACTGTTTCACCAGACCAAACAGTTTTCGATGTATCTATTGATGCCGTTCGAAAAGTGCTAGACCTTAATTTGATGGGTTCGGTAATTCCTTCTTTAGTTTTTGGTAAAACCATGACCGAACAAAAAGAAGGCAGCATTATCAATATCTCTTCGATGGCAGCCACTCATTCTATCAGTAGGGTAATGGGCTACTCAATGGCAAAAGCAGGTATCGATATGCTTACCAGATGGATGGCATTAGAACTGGCTTCTAAATTTGGTTCTGGTTTAAGAGTAAATGCCATTGCTCCTGGTTTCTTTATTGGCAACCAAAACCGAAAACTACTCACCAACGAAGATGGAAGCTATACTGAAAGAGGACAACAAGTAATACAAAATACACCAATGGGCAGATTTGGAGATAAATCTGAGTTAAACGGTGCAATTTTATACTTATGCAGCGAAGCTTCTCAATTTGTAACAGGTACTATTATTCCAATAGATGGAGGTTTTAGTTCTTACAGTGGAGTATAAAAAATCATTACTTCTGCATATAAAATTTATGTGCAGAAGTCTCTCTCTTTTGATTTGTATTGTCCACATCAAATCACACCTTAAATAAAATATACTGCATCTTAAAAGTTTTCATATGAAAAAATTACTGCAAACATGGCGTTGGTTTGGTCCACAAGATGCCGTAACACTGGATGAAATTAAGCAAACTGGCGCCGAAGGAATTGTTACAGCCCTACATCACATACCTTGTGGCGATGTTTGGGAAAAAGAAGAAATTAAAAAAAGAGTGGATGCCATTGAGGAAAAAGGTTTGAAATGGTCTGTTGTAGAAAGCCTCAATATCCATGAAAGCATAAAAACGGGAGCAGTACAGCGAGATGAGATGATCGAGAAGTATTGTATCTCACTAAAAAACCTAGCCGCTTGTGGGCTAAAAGTAGTTTGCTACAATTTTATGCCAGTGCTCGACTGGACAAGAACTCACCTAAAATATACTTTAAAAGATAGTTCTGAAGCACTAAGATATTATGCTCCTGCACTGGCTGCTTTTGATATGTTTATGCTAAAGCGTGAAGGAGCCGAAAAAGACTTTTCGAAAAGTGTTCGCGATAAGGCTGCTATTTATTTTGAGGAGGCAAGTAATTCGGAAAAAGAAAGACTACAAAATACCATTATGGCGGGTCTGCCTGGGACAGATGAAGTTTTTAGCATTCCAGAATTTCAGCAATTTTTAAACATCTATAAAAAAATTGATCATGCAAAACTTCAGGAAAATCTTAAATACTTTTTAGAAAGAATTATTCCTACAGCAGAAAGTGTAGGCATTAAGATGTGTATTCATCCAGATGATCCCCCCTTCTCCATTCTAGGTTTACCAAGAATTGCAAGTAATGAAAATGACCTCAAAGCAATTGTAGAAATGGTAGATTCTCCATCGAATGGCATTACATTTTGTACAGGTTCATTAGGAGCAAATCCTAAAAATGACTTACCCGGTATGATTGCCCGTTTAGGAAAACACATCCATTTTATACACCTCAGAAATGTAAAATGGGAAGATGATGGCAGTTTCCATGAAGCAGATCACCTCAATGGCAGTGTAAATATGTTTGCCATAATGTGGGGATTAATAAAAGAACAAGCCAAACGAAATGCATCAGCTAAAGCTGTAGTAGATATTCCGATGAGACCAGATCACGGTCACCAATTCAGCTTTGATGCAGGAAGAAACTTTTATCCGGGCTACTCGGCAATTGGCAGAATGCGCGGATTAGCTGAGCTCAGAGGGCTCGAATCTGGAATTAGAGGAATGCTTTCATTCACTTGATCTAGTAAAAGCATCAATAACACTTATCAATTTTTAATTTGTAAATATGAAACTGAAAACTGACCAACTAGCTGCACAAATAGATAAAAGCAAGAGTGGTGGAAATTATCGTTGGAGAATTTGTGCCTTGTTATTTTTTGCCACTACTATTAATTACCTCGACCGACAAGTACTCGGAATACTCGCTCCTTTTCTTCAAGAAGATATGGGATGGAGTGAGGTGGATTATGGAACAATTGTATCTGCTTTTAAAATCGCTTATGCCATCGGTTTGATAAGTATGGGCAACTTGCTCGACCGAATTGGAACTCGATTAGGATATGCTATTTCAATATCAATATGGAGTTTGGCTGGTGCTGCCCACGCATTTGCCGGTACAGTAACTGGTTTTGCTACTGCCCGGTTTACATTGGGTTTGGGCGAATCTGCCAATTTTCCTGCTGCTATAAAAACTGTTACAGAATGGTTTCCGAAAAAAGAGCGAGCTTTTGCTACTGGTATTTTTAATTCAGGAAGTAACATAGGTTCGATTCTGGCTCCTTTGGCAGTGCCATTCATTGCCGTACAATGGGGTTGGCAATGGGCATTTATTATTACTGGTGCCATTGGTTTTATATGGTTGATCTTCTGGTTAACGACTTACAAAACACCAGAACAACATCCAAAACTCAGTAAAGAAGAATTAGCCTATATCCAACAAGACCAAGAAGAAACCCAAAAGAAAATTCCTTGGATTAAACTATTGGCTTATAGAGAAACTTATGCCATTTGCTTTTTAAAATTTGTAACCGATCCGGTATGGTGGTTTTTCCTTTTCTGGTTACCAAAATTCCTTAACTCCACACACGGAATCAGTTTAACAGAACTCGGTCCTCCTCTTATTACTATCTATTTGGTTTCAGATTTAGGAAGTATTGCTGGTGGTTGGTTCTCTTCTTATCTGATTAAGATAGGTAAGTCTGTAAACTTTGCTAGAAAGACAACAATTCTAATTTGTGGTATCGCTGCATTGCCTATTGCAATTGCTTCTAGAGTAGACGATTTATGGATAGCTGTGGCTTTAATCAGTTTAGGAACTGCTGCACATCAGGCTTGCTCAGCAAATATTTTTACCATCGTTTCAGATGTATTTCCAAAAAATGCGATTGGTTCTGTAGTAGGTATTGCCGGCACGGCTGGTGCCTTAGGTGGTGTAGTAATCGCCTATTCAGTAGGAGTTATATTAGAAACTACTGGCAGTTACATTCCTATTTTTACTGGCTTTAGTTTAGCCTATCTTGTTGCGTGGGTAGGCCTAAATATAGGCATACCCAAACTGCAACAAGTTAAAGTAGAATAGGCAATTATTTATTAGCAGAAACTTCTACATTGTCTAATAGAAAGATCGCTTCATCAACTGCTTCGTCAGCTCCCGGTAATGGTTCTGATTTCTTTTGATTCGGTGTTTTTCTATTAGGCAAGTTTCTGTATTCTCCTGTTCTAAAAGATAATCTCTCAACAGATTTTACAGCTTCTGCCAATTGAGCATCTTTCAATACTTCTTTTCCATTAATGCTCAAGCTGTATTTACCATAAAGTGTAGCATCAACATCTAAGGCTATTTCGTAAGTTTTACCAGTTTCGTATTTCATCACTGTTTCGTACTCACTACCATTATTTGCTAGAATTTCTCCTTTTTCATTTAAAATAATTCTCACAGGGCGGTTTCCATATCTGTCTACTACTTCCATCTCTATAGAACCTGTATTATTTTGTTTTGGAGTGATGTTGTATTTCACTTTTACATTCTCTCCTTCTTCAAATACTCTAATAGCTCTAGCATAATCATAAGGGTCTTTGTCTGAAAGTTGTAAGCTTTTGCCTCCACTATTCTTTACAACTTCAACTGGTGCCCAAGCCGGATGATAGATATTCCAGTCAGTAACTTTACCACCTACTTCCATTTTTTCAAAATCATCTTTCACATTACCTTCTACACTATATTTAACCGGAGTCGGTACATTACTTACCCAAATATCTTCTTTATTTACACTATATGCTAGCCACATACCGTCTCCTGGAGGGTTTCCATTACCTTCAGCGATACCTCTTGTATAACAAGGTCCGAAATCTTTCCATCTACCAAAAAACTTTCTTACTGGAATCTCACCATGCACAAGCACCATGTCATCATAGATAATTCCGTCGTCACTAGTTACAGTAATCAGTGGGAATCTATACTCTTGCATTTCAATCGGATTGTATACCATTGCATATCTGCCATCATCCGTTTTTTGTCCCCAATTTTTACCACCAGCCATTAACAAGGTTGGCACTTTCACTGGTTTAGAAAATGTTTTTCCTTCATCGTCAGACAAGGCAGTGTGAGAAAACTTCCATAGTGCGACTACTTTTCCATCTTTTCTATGGTAGTAAGAAAGTGCCGAAATCTCTTCTCCTTCTACAGGTACTTCGTAAAATCCGTTTTGGTCATTGTCTTCGTCTCGCCATTGCAATGTTTTTAACTTGTCTTTTAATAATGCATCACAAGCTGCTACAAAACCTTTATCTTTTGCGCTTTTGTAAAAAGGATAGCTGGTATTGCTCTCATCAAAATCTGTATGGCTGCTGTACTTTATAAAATGAATAGGACCTAAAGTACCATCTTTATAAATCTCTCTTACTACTCTACCGATTCCACCTTCATTAAAAGGGTGTTCTGTATGGCCATAAAAAGCCAATAATAATAAGCGTTTGTTAGGTGCTACATAAAATCCCATTCTTTGGTGCATCATGTAGCCATCGTATCCCTCTGGAATTTCTACACCTTCTGGCGCTTCATATGGTGGAAATACTTCTTTAGGTTTTTCCCAATTTCTACCATCTTTTGAAGTAACCAATAAAGTATGGCCAGGAGCAATATGCTCATCTACAGGGTTACTCAAATATTCTAAATAGAATGTTCCATTCCAATAAGCAATATTTGGAGCGTGATTGTATGTCCAACCAAAATCATCAGCTAATTCGGGGTGTGTTCTGTTTACTCTTAATACTTGTGTGTTTTCTGTTCCGATGGCATAGCGCAACCTGCCTTCGTGCACACTGGGATCAAGCGTAACACCACCAACATATCTTACGGGTTCATGAATAGAACCTGTTTGAGCAAATACAGATAGATTGAGAAGTAAAAATGAGAAAATTGTGAGTGTTGAATTATAGCGTTTTCGCATCAGTAGTCTTTAATTTGTTAGTATTAAATGTGTAATAACCTAACATCAAATATATGATAGTTCTGGCGCTGTAAAAGACTATGCCGAAGTAATTTTTGCTAAAATGAGCTTTGTTCTTACCGAAATATCCCCAAATAATTCTTTTATAACCTAAATTAGTATACAGCTAAGCTCTAATAGATACACCAATACCAATTGATACTACAACTATCAAAATTATTTAATATAATCATTTTTTTTTGATGATTCATTTAAAGGATGTCCTGAATTGTTAAGTAATTTTTAATATTTAGTTTTGAAACAATGGGATATTACAGTTTTACCATCTATTTTTACAATAGATAAAAGTGTGATTATTCTTAGTTTTGTTAGCACTATTTAAATTCGGCAATCACTAATACATCAATCAGCATAATGAGTAAGAAAATTTTACTTGTTTTAATGACTCTCATTTTAACAAGTTACCATGCATTTTCGCAAGAAGTGCTTTCTCTTAAAAAAGCTATTGATTTAACCGTAAAAAATTATGGAACGATCAGAGCTAAAAAGCACTATTCCGAAGCATCAAACGAATTGGTTAAACAAGCCAAAAAAGCATATCTGCCAGATGTTAGATTAGGAGCAAGAAACGATTATGGCACTATCAATGGCTTGTATGGGCCATCTTATGGTTTTGGCGGATCAGGATTGGCTTCGTCTGGTCCTTTCTTATCCGAAGAATCGTGGAATGCCGCATTTGGTTCTTTATACTTTACAAGTGTAAACTGGGATGTTTTCTCTTTTGGAAAGGCAAAGCAAAACATAAAAGTAGCAGAAGCCGCAGCAGAAATTAACCAAAGAGATTTTGAGCAAGAAGTATTTCAATATAAAGTAAAAGTAGCAGCAGCTTACCTTAATTTACTGGCTGCTCAGCAACTAGAAAGTTCTTACCAGAAAAACCTAGAACGTGCCGAAACTTTTAAACAAATTGCAACCACGCGTGCCTACAATGGACTAATTGCTGGAGTTGATTCTCTACAAGCGAACGCTGCTTTTTCTAGTGCTAAAATTGCGCTAACTCAAGCAATTGTAAATAAAGAAGAACAAGCAAATCAGTTAGCTGTTTTATTAAGCTTACCTCATCAAGAATTTATACTAGACAGTGTGTTTGTAAGTAAAATTCCTTTTCTTTTACAAGATTCTGTTTCTACAAAAAACCACCCTGTTTTGCAATGGTACCAAAGTAGAATCAAATACAGCGAATCTCAGGAGAGTTTTATTAAAGCATCTTATTTTCCAACAGTAAGCTTGGTTGGGGTAATTCAAACCAGAGGTTCTGGTTTTGGCTCAAATTACGCATCAGAGCAACTAGACTACAGTTCTGCTTATTGGGATGGCGTGCAACCTAGTAGAGGAAATTATCTTTTAGGTGTAGGGTTATTCTGGAATTTGGCTCAACCTTTCAAAATTTCTAATCAGTTTAAGGCACAAAAGCTAACCAGCTCTGGACTACAAGAAGAATATAATCTGGCAACCCAGCAAATTGAAGCTCAACTGGCACTCTCAGATATCAAAATCAAAAATGCACTCGACAATTTTAGAGAAGCACCTATACAAGTAGATGCTGCACATGAAGCATATCTAAGACAATCTAAGCTGTACGAAAACGGGCTTACCGATTTAAACACAGTTACTCAGGCATTATACGCATTGGTGAGAGCCGAAACAGATAGAGACATCGCAAACAACAATGTTTGGCAGGCTTTGCTTTTGAAAGCCGCAGCAACCGGCAATTTTAATTTATTCGAAGATCAACTGTAAGAATATTACAAACTAGCTTAAAAAATGGATTTAATACGTTTTGCATTACGAAAACCCATCACTATTCTCGTACTAGTTGCCGGGCTTTTCTTTTTCGGTTACAAAGCGGTAAATAATATAAAGATTGATATTTTTCCCCAGCTCGATCTGCCTGTTATCTATATCTCGCACCCATACAATGGTTATACTCCCGAACAGATGGAAACTTTCTTCGGAAAGCGGTATGTAAACATTCTGCTCTTCGTAAATGGTATCAAAGCCATCGAAACGAAAAACATTCAGGGTTTAACCATGATGAAAATTAGTTTCTATCCGGGAACAGATATGGCAAAGGCTGCTGCCGAAGTAAGTGCTTTTTCAAATAGACTCCAAGTCGCATTTCCTCCGGGATCGAGTCCACCTTTTATCATTCGATTTGATGCTTCTACCCTACCAGTTGGCCAGCTTGTTTTAAGTAGCGATCAGCGAACAAACAACGAGCTACTTGATATGGCAAATATCTATGTGCGTTCTACATTTACTTCTATTCCGGGTTTGGTGAGTTCGCCACCTTTTGGAGGTAATGTGAGAACAGTCGTTATAAAAGCTGATCCTCGATTGCTTCGTCAACACAACCTCACACCAGATCAGCTAGTGGAAGCAATGCGATTGAATAACATCACTTCGCCTTCTGGTAATGTGCGTATTGGAGACACCAACTATATTTTGCCTACCAATACATTAATAGAAACGGTAGAAGATTTTCAGAACATTCCAATTTTTAAAGGAGGCGTTCAGAACCTTTATATGAGAGATGTGGCCACCATAGAAGATGGTGCCGACGTAACATCAGGTTATGCCTTGGTTAATGGCCGCCGCTCTGTTTACTTGAGTATTGCAAAAAGTGCTGATGCTTCTACATGGGAGGTTGTTCAAAACCTGAAAAAAGCCATGCCAGCCATGCAAGCTCAATTACCAGAAGATGTATCTCTGAGTTACGAATTTGATCAGTCTTCTTATGTAATTAACTCAGTAGAAAGTTTAATGCACGAAGGTATAATTGGTGCAGTACTTACAGGAATAATGGTATTGCTTTTCCTTGGTGACCCTAGAGGAGCATTAATTGTGGTGCTTACCATCCCGACTTCAATTATTTCTGCTGTTTTGTTCCTCGATTTATTCGGGCAAACCATCAACATAATGACCTTGAGTGGTTTGGCACTCGCCATTGGTATTCTGGTCGATGAAAGTACAGTAACCATTGAAAATATTCACCAGCATCTCGATATGGGTAAACCCAAATCGTTGGCAGTTTGGGATGCTTGTAAAGAAATTGCCTTCCCTAAATTACTTATCTTATTCTGTATTTTAGCGGTGTTTGCTCCAGCATTTACTATGTCTGGTATTCCGGGTTCTTTATTCTTGCCATTAGCATTGTCTATCGGTTTTAGTATGACGATCTCGTACTTCCTCGCACAAACCTTTGTGCCGATCATGGCAAACTGGTTAATTAAAGGAAAGCACGATAAAGAAAATGATGCTGAGGTTTTTGCTGATTCTCACATGGAAGACGAAGACGATACATGGAGCCAAAAAGCCATGTTAGTAGAAAGGGAAGACAGCAATATGGATGGTAAAATAGACTTAATGGAGCGACTCAGAATGCGCTACCTCAAGTTTATTAAAAGAATGATTCCATACAGAAAACCAATTGTTGGAGCATACATATTAATTGCGTCTGCTTTGGTCGTGTTGATGATTTCTTCAATTGGTCGCGATGTACTTCCAAAAGTAAATAGTGGTCAGTTTCAGATCAGACTACGTCTACCAGATGGTACAAGAATCGAAAGAACTGAAGAACAAACCATTAAACTTACCGAAGCTATTAAAGAATTGGTGGGGGAAGAAAACTTCTCAGTATCTTCAGGATATGTTGGCTTGCATCCACAGCTATTCTCTATTAGCCCAATATTCTTGTGGATGGCTGGGCCGCACGAAGCTGTACTTCAAGTAGCACTTGCACATGGTTATGAAGTAGAACTGGATGAATTAAAAGACAACATCCGCGAAATTGCTGCTGATATTAACAGCCAAATGATACTTTCTTTTGAACCTATCGAATTAACAGACAAAATTTTAAGTCAAGGTTCTCCTACTCCAATTGAAGTGAGATTCTCTGGAAGGGTAAAGAAAAACAATGAAGAGTATGCCAAAAAGATTATTCCTGAACTAAAGAAGATTCCTTATTTAAGAGATATTCAAATTGGCCAGTCAATCAATTATCCAGTTATTAATATAGAAATAGACAGGATAAAAGCCGCTCAGCTTGGCATTGATGTAAATAACATTGCTCGTTCGTTGGTAGCTTCTACTTCTTCATCAAGAAGTACAGAGAAAAACGTTTGGATAGATTCAAAATCAAACAACAGCTACAACGTGCAGGTGCAAATTCCTGAAAGTAAGATGAACAGCATTGAAGATATTTCTGAGATTCCTTTGCTTAAAAATGCGTCAAGGCCTGTATTAGGCGACATTGCCACATTTAAAAGAAGTACTTCTTATGGAGAAGCCGATGATTTAGGGGCAATGCCAATGTTAACTGTTACTGCTAACATAAGCGATATTGATTTAGGCACCGCTGCTGATGATGTACAAGCTGCTATTGATAGGCTTGGAGAATTGCCAAGAGGACTAAATGTTGAATTGATTGGCTTGAGCAAAACCTTAATTGAAACACTAGATAGTTTGCAAAATGGTTTGGTTGTAGCAATTTTAGTAATCTTCTTAATGTTGGCTGCCAACTTCCAATCTTTTAAAGTTTCGGCAATTGTACTGGCAACTGTTCCCGCAGTATTATTAGGCTCCTTAGTTTTATTGATGCTTTTTGGCTCAACTTTGAACTTACAATCTTATATGGGCATTATCATGTCAGTAGGTGTTTCTATATCTAATGCTGTATTGTTAATTACCAATGCAGAGCAATTACGCATGCATTCTGGCGATGCCTTTCTTGCAGCAGAAGAAGCTGCCGCACTCCGACTAAGACCAATAATTATGACAGCCCTAGCCATGGTAGTAGGTATGGTACCAATGGCTATCGGTATGGGTGAAGCAGGAGATCAATCTTCTCCACTTGGAAGAGCTGTAATTGGAGGTCTGGTAGCATCCACCTTTGCTGTATTGTTTATTTTACCACTTGCATTTGCTTGGGGCCAAGAAAAAACAACAATACAAAGTGTTTCACTCGATCCAGAAGACGAAGAGAGTATTCACTTTATACCCAACTTACATACAAAATCACCAAAAGTTTAAATATATTTTAAGTACCTAAGTCATGAGACGAATCTATCAGATTACCTTCTTGTTTTTCACACTTTCAGCTTTTCCAAGTTTGATGCAAAGTTGCACAACTGAACATGCGAAAGGTGAAGGAATTGAAAAGAAAACAGAAATTCCGGGTATTCCTGCTTTTTCTCTTACAAAAAATAATTTATCAACCTCTATCAGAATTCCAGGAGAACTGATTGCTTTCCAACAGGTGGATTTATATGCTAAAGTGAGCAGCTTTATTAACAAACTTCATGTTGATATCGGCAGTGAAGTTAAAAAAGGAGATTTGCTTGCCAGTATGGATGCACCTGAAATTAACTCTCAGCTTGCTGCTGCAGAATCTAGGCTTAAATCGCAAGAAGCCATTTATCTTGCCAGCAAAGCTACTTACAACCGTTTGCTCGAAACCAGTAAAACCCCCGGCACCATTTCACCTAACGATCTTGAAATGGCTGATGCTAAACAGAAGTCAGATATGGCGCAACTTGAAGCCGCTAAAGCTGCTCATTACGAGATTATGGCGAATAAAGATTATCTGGAAATTAGAGCCCCTTTTAACGGAATAATAACTGCAAGAAATGTAAGTGCCGGAGCCTATGTAGGCCCAACTGGGAAAGGATCAGATTCTCCTATTTTTACACTTCAACAACAAGATAAATTGAGGTTGGTAATTAGTGTTCCTGAGCAATATATTGGCTATTTAAAGAATCAAGACGAGGTAAACTTTACGGTTCGCTCTTATCCAAACGAAACTTTTACAGCTAAAGTAGCTCGCTTAGCAGGTGCACTTGATAGCAGATTGAGGTCACAACGTACAGAAATGGACGTCGTTAACCCAGATAAAAGATTACTCCCAGGCATGGTGGCAGAGGTATCGATTCCATTGGTATCAAACGAGCCATCTTTTGTAGTGCCATCTACTGCGGTGCTTAATTCTACAGAAGGTGTTTTTGTAATTAAAGTGAAGGATGAGAAAAGCGTTTGGGTACCTGTTTCTCTAGGACAGAATGGAGAAGGTAAAACAGAAGTTTTTGGTGATTTAAGCGAAGGTGATACAATTATTCTTAATGCCACAGAAGAAATTAGAAATAATGGTGCTGTTAGCAAAGTAGATCTTTCTTGATTAATTTTCTTTCCTATTTCATGATAAGAAGCTCACCTCTCGGTGAGCTTTTTTTATTGCTTTGCAAGCATCTCTTCATCTTCTGTTACATGCACATCGAAGCCTGCCGTTATCACTTCATTTTTTACTTTTACCTGCACCCAGATTCTATACTCACCAGCATTTGGAAAAGCATATGGAAAAGAAACTTGATTTGATAAGCCTTTCTCATCCATCATTTTTAGTATCTCGGTACTCATGGTAGTAATCTGGTTCGGATTAAGATTTTGTAGTTTGCTCATGTCGTAGTTGTTAGAATCAAGCACAACACAAAGGGTTATATCATCGCTTATTCTATTTGCCAACATTTCTTGAGCTGCCATTGAGATAGTTCCCACAGGGTGAAGATGAATAAAAACAGAAGCATCTTTTTTTACAATGGCTGAATGCCCTAACATTCCCAAATATGGTTCGAGCACGACTGGCAAACCATTTTCATCTGTAAGTTCAAACTTTAAAGATTCTATCTGTCCTGCTTTATAAACTTTTTCTTTATCTCTTACCCATTTCATTTTATAACCAGCCACAGTATTCTGAGTAAAATTTTCAGGGGTTTCGAAATGATAATAAGAATCGTCACTATCTGATGCTGGTATGCTATCTATATCTAAAGAGTTTGAAACTGGAATAATAGAAGCTGTTTGCATGTTGCCAGCCTCAATATCTACCGATGTAACCAGTGTTTCATTCAAGCCACTTTGGTGAACTATATCTGCAAACAAATGATATTTGCCTTCTGGCATTTCTGGTAAATTAACATCATAAGTAACCGAATCATACTTTACAGGATGGAGGTGAGCAAAATTATCGTAATCTACATCGCTCATCATAAACAAATGCACCAACTTACCATGGTCTGGAATTAAATCGCCAGGTACTCTATCAAACCTTCCTTCATCACCCAAGTGCAATCTTAGCATCTGATCATCTCGAATTTGATTCACTTCAGCCGAAAGCTGAATCGGCTTATACATACTGTTTTTGTAATAATCCTCTTCACTTTGCCACCACATTTTCCCCAAATATATGAGCCCAGAAAGTACAAATAACATAGATACTCCTACCCCAATTGCCTTTCCTTTTCTTTTCTTGTTGATTTTTTCACCTGGTGTAAGTGTAGCTTCGCCAGCACTTGTCCCCACAATGGTTGCTCCTCCGATAAAAAGAATTAAACCAAGTATCACTAAAATTACACCTGTATTTTCATCCAGTTCTAATTGAGCAGTAGCCAAAGCAGGTACAGGAATTACTGTAGTACCTCTGCCTTGCATTCCATCGACAGTAATTTTTACACTAGAAGAACCATTAGACATTAACCATAATTCTCCGGCAAATAAGGTCTCGTCGCCAGCGACTTGAGTAGCAATATCTGGTTCGGGTGCATTTTCATCTCCATAGCGAAAATATACTGTTTGCATACTTACCTGATTAATCTCTCCTTCTGGAATTCTCACAGAAACTTGAGCCAAACCAGGAACAACCTCTGGTGGTTGAATATTCACCAATAATTTATAAGCACCTGCACTGCCTTCAAATACAATATTAGGACTACCAACATGTGCCGAGCAAAACAGCAATATTGTAAATAGTATACCTAGAGAAATGAGACTTTTTATCTTATTTATTTTCATATTTTATCTTTTTACTGCTTTCATCCAGTTGCCCCACCATAAACCAATTCTTGTTGAAAGCATGGTAATTAGTAATGCCCAAGCTAAGCCTTTAAGCAAACTGGCTGTTCCAGTTTCTAACCAAGGATAAAACTCGTTTCTGTACTTCCAGTCTGGATTCCAGTTATAAGCTACAGCATCTCCAATAAACATCCAGTTTTTTGCATAATCGCTCAAAAGAAAAGCTCCAAAATTCCATTGTATAGCCAAAAAACTAACAAAGAAAATAGCTCCCATACATACTGCATTGAGCCAATCATTTTTTAGCTCAAACTTATTTCTAAATAGATCGAGTAATACCGCGGGTATAATTAATAAATGAGGAAATTCGTAAGGAACGTAATGGGTAATTGGATTTACTACAGGTCCCAACTTTGGTGTTGCAGGGAAAAGTGGCAATAACCAAATCATGAATAATTGAACCGCCATGTAAAACAAGGCCGCTGTAGTTATCGGCATTTTTAATCCCGAAGCTCTGCCAGCCGAAATTAAAAAAAGCGGATAAGCTGCTCCACCAACTATATAAAATATAGAAGCGTGGCTATGATTAGGAGATAAATATTCTGAAAGTATTGTTCCAACGATGGCTATAAGCATACCAACTGTGTATACATACATCGTTTGAACTAGTTTTAGCTTTTTTTCTGCGATTAAGCCATTTTCGGTTTGATAGTTTTTAATTGAGTTTTGATAAGAAAGCAATTGAATTACAGAACCGAGCTGAACCATAATCATTCCCATGGCTAGCAATGTATGTGGAGGGCTAAGTATTTCAACATCTAAACCATAAGCATTGTGCCACCAATCGTCAAAAGGAGCTGAGGTGAGCATAGCCAAAGCTCCCCAAACCAAAAACAAGGCACTTAATGGTGAGCGAAAACCCCAAAACCAAACAGCTTTTTCTTTCTCTTGTTGGGTTCCAAAAAAAGTAGTTTTTATCATCAGATAACCGCCTCCAATTCCTGCCAGTAAACCACCAAGGTAGATCAGTAAGTGAGGTGGAGAAAATAAACCATCTCTACCTATGCTTAGGTGCCAAGAAATATCCCAGATTAAACCTGTGATAATACTTGTTGTTGCTATTAGTGCCGAATAAATAAACCAAGGCATTTGCCATACAGAAGATGAAACTATACTCCTGTCAACTTTTTGGGAATAGGTTAATTCCATAAATCAATTTAATTTAAGAAAACTCAGGATGAACTATGAATGGTTGTTTTCAAAAAATGGTTAGTTCTTATCGAACTTTAATTTATAAATTAATTTAAAAACATCCTATTTTGAGGGAGGGGCAAAAATTCTGAATGGATATTTTAATGTATAGACAAAGAAAAAGCCCCTTTTATCAAAAGGGGCTTACCTAGAATTAATTATATATATTAATTATTATCTTATGCAAGCTTAACATTAATAGCATTTAATCCTTTTCTTCCTTCCACTAATTCGAAAGTAACGTCATCATTCTCTCTGATGTCGTCAACTAAACCAGATACGTGAACGAAATACTCTTTGTCAGATTCAGAATCTTTGATAAAACCGAATCCTTTTGATTCATTAAAAAACTTAACTTTTCCTTCTTTCATGATAAAAAAAAACTGTAATAAATTGTAATATGACACTAAGGTATGTGAAAAAGATGAGGAAAGTAAAGTTTTTGATAAAAATATTTGAAAGTGTTTTTTTTTTTTATGATTTACAGGATTAAAGAAATATTTTATTAGACTTTTTTACGAATTCAAATTTTTCTTAAAGCTAATGCTATTCCAAATATTCAATTGCAAAAACACAATATACCCTTCTTTTTACCCATAAATAAATACATTTTCTATCATAAATAGCATCAACTATAATTTCGCAAAAGAATATTTACATGGAACTATTTAAAAATTAAGATTTTAAAAAAAAATATTTTTTTTTCTAATTCAGCTATTCAATTCCATATTAAAATTATTGTACTTTTTTAAGTTTTGAAATTACGTTGTATCCAAACCTCTATTTATTCATTCTTTTAACCGAAACAAAAACTTAAAACAGTTTAAGTAAAACTGTGTAATTAATATAGCTAAACATAAAATGTAAATTCTGTTAAATTCTATATTGAATATTTGGAAGAATTAATTAAGCTTGTTATCAAAATATAAGAAATTATCTAAACACAAATGGCGAACAGTATTAGTAAAACTATTCAGAATACAACAAAGAAAATTAGACCTCCCAGACTAAACAGCTTTATAGGTGTTTTTAATAGCAAAAATAGATCGGTAAACAAAGGGCTTGCTCCGGGCTCACTGGTTTTTATTGGTAACCGAAAGATGAATAAACCCAAAGTTCGGATTATCGATTACACCAACGAGCACTTTGACGAGAAAGAATTAACTCTGGATGAGATCGATAAACTGGATGACTATAAAAATAGCAATACTGTAAGTTGGATAAATGTAGATGGCTTACACGAAACAGAACTTATTGGTAAAATCGGTGAGATGTTCGACATACACCCACTCTTACAAGAAGATATTCTTAACACAGATCAAAGAGCAAAATTTGAAGATTTCGAAAACTATCTCTTCGTGACTCTTAAAATGTTAAGTATCAACCGTGATAATAACCATCTATCTAATGAGCAAATTAGTATCGTAATTCACAAAAACTTTGTGCTCACTTTTCAGGAAAAGGAGGGTGATGTGTTTGATGCTGTGCGAGAGCGGATAAGATTAAAAAGAGGAAAACTTAGAAATGTTGGCAACGATTACCTTGCTTATGCCTTACTAGATACCATTGTAGACAATTATATTTATCTGCTCGATCATTTAGGTGAGCATATTGAAGATTTGGAGATTCAGTTGCTTAAAAAGCAAACTCAGCTATTACTCAACAAGATTAATACTTATAAGCAGGAGCTCCATTTTATATCGAAAGCAGTAAGACCTGTAAGGGAGCTTATTAAAGAAATTATCAGATCAGAATCGCCCATATTCCATAAGAAGACATATCCGTATTTAAAGGATTTGCTAGATATAGCCACACAGGCTACAGAAACCATTGAAACATTCAGGGAGGTACTTTCAGATTATCTGAATATTTATCATACCGGATTAAGTACCCACCTGAATGAAATTATGAAGGTATTAACCATTTTTTCTGCCATCTTTATCCCGCTTACTTTTATTGCAGGTGTCTACGGAATGAACTTCGAACATATGCCTGAGCTACATTACAAATGGGGATACCCCGGTGTACTTACACTCATGGGAATTGTTGGTTTTGCCATGTTCTGTTTCTTAAAATGGCGAAAATGGTTTTAACAATTTGCATCTAATATTAATGATGGTGATTGGAGCTTTGGTAGTGCTCTTTTATTAAGTCTCTACCCCAGTCACCGTCATAATCTCTCCAAACTGTATGGATGTGATTTGCATCGTTTTGCGTATTATCAAACTCAATCAAAAATGTCTCACCTTGCACACAGTAATAATGTCCATCTCCTAATTGAGTTGCACCAGCCCAACCAAATTTAATTTCATCTATTTCTTCTGTTTTCAATTGGGCCATTCTTTTTTCTGCCAGCTTTTTTGGCATTGCAGAAAGGTACTCATCAATCAATGTAAACAGTAAATTTTGCTGTTTCTGATTCATATCTTTAATAGCCAAACCTTTTCCAGTATGCAAAGGAGAAATTTGATGCTCTATCTCTGCCTGATTGGTACTTTGTATATCCCAGAAAGATTCTAGTTTAAATATGGCCTTTTCTGATTGAGATTTATCTAAAGAATTTACCAGTTCCATCGCCAAGTCTTCTTCTGCTTTTAAGGCTCTAAAACCTTTTCGTGGACCTGCTTTTACTTCTGCCGGATTTGCTCCATAGAATCTTGGGGTGTAAGACATTTTACCATCAACAATAGTAAAGTTGAGTGAAATATGATGCCCTTGAAAATTATAGCCCCATAAAGTTTTGGTAGATGGGTCGCCATAAACCGATAAATAATATTGGTCTGGATCGCGACGCTTGGGGTCGTTATCTATTACTGCCAGCACATCTTCTAGACTAATAATGTCTTTTACTTTTTTGTAGCCTTTTTCACTTAGGTAAGACTGTAATAATTTATGAACCATCGCTTTTTGGCTTGCATCCATTTCTTTAAGCGAAATGCCTGGTCGCTCCCAACTAGACCAAGGCAGATAGTGCCAGTTCATTCTGCTACTGTCTTCGAGTGACATGTGAACCCGATTTCGCTTTTCTTCATCAAGGGAGTTTAAAAGAGCTAGGGCAATTTCTTCTGGTGTGTCTTCTTTATTTAGCGCTAGAATTGCTACAAAAAGAGCAAAAAATAAAGGGATAAGGTAGATCAGTTTTCTCATTTTCGATATTTACTAAAATTGTTGATTGATATTATAACAATATACAATATTAGTGAGAGAAATACGCCTGTTTGAGAAGGGAAAGTTCCTTCTTCAAATAGGTTTCTACCTCAATTCGCATTTACACGTTCATCTCAAACCCTCATCACAACAACTCAATGCTGTTTCTGCCCATTTTAATCATGCCTTTCTTTTCCATCTGTTTGAGTAATCTTGAGATTACTACACGGGTAGAATTAAGTTTTTCGGCAATATCTTGATGCGTGGTTTTAATGATATTCGAGTTGGTGGTTTCTGCTCGGTCTTTTATATATTTAAGCAAGCGCTCATCCATTTTTAAGAAAGCAATGCTATCTATTGTAGTAAGTAATTCTTGAAAACGTCTTTGGTAGATTTGCATCACAAAGCTTTTCCAACTAGAAAACTGAGACATCCAAGCATCCATATAATGCGATGGTACTTTTATCAGTTCTGTATCTTCTACTGCTAAAGCTTTAATGTGGCTGCGCTGATTTGCCATACAACAAGTAAGCGACATAGCGCAAGTATCTCCCGGTTGTAAATAGTAAAGAAATATCTCATTACCGTTTTCATCTTCTCTTATAATTTTGATGAGACCAGTAGTAATTAAAGGAACACTTTTAATAAAGTCTCCGATATCCATAAGTAATTCTCCTGCGCGAACTCTTTTTACAACTCCATTTTCAGCTATAAGCGCTCTAAGCTTTGGCTCTGTTAATTGATAGAAGTGCCCTTGCAAAAGCTCTTCTATTTCACCTTTTGTAGTTATATCCATTATATATTTTGTAGCCAATTGTTTGTCCTACCTAAAAAATCAATTTAAAGTTAAAAAAGTTTGGGTAGTTAATTGAAAAAAGCCAATCATAATTGAATGGCTTATAAAACAAGTTTCTGTGAATATGTATTTTCGAAAATTGCTTTCGATTTTTCTAGTATAAAGCTTAAGTGGGCATCAATAACCAAATACACTTAATACAGGAATTGGAGGAAGAAGACAGGCAAACTATTTTTAGGCTGATGAATAAAATGCTGATGATTAAAAACTTGAAGAGGTCTTTCAGGAAAACTGGAACTAGCATAAAAAAAGGTCGAAGAGAGACCCGTTCGACCAGTTTAAGTTTATTCTTTTTTACTAAGACCAATTGGAAAGCTGCATAACAGTGTGGCTACACAATTAGATATTATTTTGATAAATTTACCATTATTCCCCAATGTTCATCAAGCATATAAATCCATCCATCCTTTTGTTTTGGTATATTTAGAGTATGTTCTATTTGATAATCTTTCAAAACTTTCTTTAAATTATTAATATCATTATATGAATACAAATAATATACATCACTATAATTATTCCCTCTAATATCTGTACAAAATAATATATAATTATTAAAATTAATTTCTAAACAAAAAATTTGAGCATTTTGCATTAACGATATCACATATTTTTCAGAGTACCCTTGCATTTCAAGTTCTTCACGTAAAAGAAGTTCTTTATGTGTATCAAGGTTATTATATCTCAAAGATTGTTTTATATTTTCCATGAATATAATTGAGTTATGAGATGATTTGTCTTCAAAATAATCTGCTAAACTCTGATATGAACTTTTGCTTGTTAATTCTTCTTCAGCATATTTAATAACATCACGATTAGCACGAGGTCTACTATGATAAATCGAATAACATATATATATTAAAAAAACTGAACCTGTTATAAATGATAAAATATTTCTGATTTTATTTAACATACTTAATATTACGTTTATTGGGGGGGCACTTTATAACCATCTGTTTTATAA